>NZ_JBECOS010000014.1:0-221684 GCF_040104455.1 Pseudoalteromonas sp. BZB3
GTCTCCCATGTGAAAGTAGAACATTGCCAAGCACCTATTTAAAAAAAGCCCGATTCGAAAGAGTCGGGCTTTTTTGCTTTAAGTCTCTCTGCAATAGATAAAATGGCTCACTTCACCTTGCGCGAAAAGAATGTCAGCGTTTCACGCTCTGTCATTAACTTTGCACTATTTCAATACGTTCGCAGTCGCTAATTTTGCACCATAAGCGCAAGGTGAAGAGAGCAGCTTTCACCGTACTTAATCTAGACGCCCTCAACTCCAGCTAAACTGGTTTATCTCACCTTGCGCAAAGCAAATGTGCTCGCCTTGCTCGTTGTCATTAACTTTGCACTATTTCACTGCGTTCGCAGTCGCTAAGTTTGCGCGAAAAGAATGTAAGCGCTTCTCGCTTGTCATAAACCTTTCGCACAATATTTGTGCAAAGTAAATGTGCTCGCCTTGCTCGCTGCCATTAACTTTGCACTCTAAACCGTATTCACTGTGTTTTCTGTCGTTAATTTGTCTGTAGCTTCAGAATAGCTCTGCTTCTTGATGAGATAGATTCCCTCGAAGGTCTTCAACCATTTTTGTTAGGTCTCTATTTGCATTTGCCACAGTTCGGGATACATTGTCGCTTTGGGCCAATTTCTTATAATTGTCAGAGATGACTTGGAGTTGAATTAATGTTTCATGAAGTGTTTCTGATATTTTTGTTTGCTCACTGGCAGAGTTTGTAACTTGTTGGTTTAGGCTTTTCATTTGCTCCATTTCTTGGAGAATCTCCTTCAATGCTATTTGTGCATCTTGGCTCTTCTCTGCGTTATCAGCTGTTATTTTAATTTCATGCTGCATTGCAGCTACAGCTTGTTTGGATGTAGTCTGAAGTTCATCTATAACGGAGGTAATACTCATAGTTGATTGATGGGTTTTAGACGCGAGGCTTAGAACCTCATCTGCCACAACAGCAAAGCCTCGGCCTGCTTCTCCAGCTCTTGCTGCTTCGATTGCGGCATGAGTGCGAGTAAGTTGGTTTGTTCTGCTGTAGAGCCAATCATATCTAGTACACCTCTAACACTTGCAGCTTTGGATTCTAGAGACTCTATGACAATCGACGTATTTCCTACCTATCTAACAAGCTCCTTCATGCTATTAGCAGACAGCTCCATAGTATCCCCACAGTTACTCGCTTTTTGTGTGACTAGGGTAGTTGATTGCAAAGCTTGTTGAGTAAGTCCTTGCAACCTCGTTGTAATTTCAGATAATCCATTAATGGTACTTTCCATAGTTTGAGAGCATGCGACTTGTTCTTCAGAACCTCTGCTTATTTCATTACTAACTTGATCTATTGCTTCAAATGCATCTTCAACCTCTCCTTTTACAACAGCTATGTTTGAGACAGCTTCAACAATATGATTCTCTATTTCCGTTATGGCTTGACTGAGTTGACCCACTTCATCATTGAAGGGGCAATCCATGTGCAAATCATATTTCCCATTAGAGATCTCAACTGATTTATCTATTAAATCTCGTAGAGGTAAGATAATTGCTTTGTGTATAAAAAGTAGGATACCGAATATTGCAACTATAGCTATGAAAAATGACATTATTGGATAGACAGTTATAACAATAGATTTCTGTTGTTCTAGATTACTCTGAACTTCAGTAAAGTGCTTAGTTACTGCTCTTTTTTCTATAAGTCCTCGAGCGAAATCTCTGTCAATGCCTCTTACTATTGTATCGCTTTATTTATAGTTTTTATTTAGAACAAAGCTTCTTTGAGCTTTCTTATAAGCTGTTAGCATAGTTGATGCTGATTAATAAACCGAGTTGTCCAATCTCCTTCTTCAAAAGTTTGCAGTTGCTTTAAATCTTTCTGCACACTTTTATGAAGAGAAAGGAATTCTTGTCAATACTTTTCTTCATTTCTGAGTAGCAGGTTTTTCCATGCTTGAACTTGGCTTTTGAAAGATGACTCTGCGTTGGTAATTAGAATAATGCGTTGCTGATCTTTGTTGACTAAGGATTGGTAATCCCAAATCAAAACTCAAGTTTTAAAATGCTGAATGTATTTGCAGATAATATTAAAGAAATACCTAAAATTATAGGGACCGCAACTTTACTTTTTATATTCATACCACTCACCACTAGATTTAGGTTTTAAAAGTGTGAGTGACATTCTTTATTTTGTCCAATTAGTATTCAAGTTACTTACTTTTAGCTGGTTGTAAGTTCTGAGGCTCATAACCATTAAAGTAGCAGCAATTAAGCCGCTTGCCATATGGTGAATAACAAGATGACTGGCTAAAAAGGCAGGAATATCGCTAAAGTCGTCAATAAATATCATTTTTCCGATAAAAGCAATGTAAACACTGATGTGCCCCCAAAGTGCTATTTTAAACTTTTTACTAAATCTAATTATCAACAACTCTGAAAGTTTTTTGTGCATGACTTTTAAAAGTAACAAGCTAGAAAAAGCAGTTACTATGGATAATATACCAAAGCCAAGAATTGATAGTTTGATAAGAACAGCAGTGATGATATAGACGATAATTGTCATAGTTCCTCCGAATAAAGGGCTCATAATATGAAAAATTGCAGATATGTCTATCAGATGTATATGTTGATTAAAGCAGTTATTATCTTCATTAATGTATCGTTACATAAAACTGTATGATGAGACCAATGTACCGATAACATTTGTGCATTTTAGTCAGTATAATTTCGACCTCTTCAATTTTTTATTCCCAAGGAAAATTTATGCCCGTGCAGGGGTCGTATCTATTTGTGATCTTAGTTTGGTCAACAACACCGCTTGGTATTGTCTGGAGCGCCGAGACGATGCCACCAACACTAAGTGTTTTTCTACGTATGTTGATTGCATTGGTGCTTGCCATCATCACTGTGTTTGCTCTAAAAATACATGTGCCGTGGTCGAAAAAGTCCTGCCTGTTATATTTCTATTCTGCTGCAGGCATTGTAGTGGGTATGCTTTTCAGCTATTTGGCAGCTCAGACTGTGCCTTCCGGTGTGATTTCTCTAGTGTTTGGCCTTGCGCCAATAATCTCAGGTCTTTTTGCGCAAAAAATATTATCAGAACACGCTTTTACACCCGTTAAACTAATCGCCTTATTGTTCTCTATACTCGGCTTGTTTTTAGTGTGTAAAACGCAAATTCAGCAATTGAATGTACCTGTTGAAGGGATTGTCTATGTGCTCATGGCTGTTACAAGCTTTAGTTTGAGTGGCGTAATGATTAAGACAGTACCAATCGCAATCCACCCAATGGCAACAACGCTAGGGGCATTGGCATTTGTAACGCCTGTTTTTGCAATGATTTGGTTAGCAGCAGGTGGTGAGATTAATCATGAACAATGGCAAATGAAGTCAATTTTAGCTACGGGTTACTTAGCACTTTTTGGTTCATTGTTAGGCTTCTTAGCCTATTTTCATGTACTGCAAAAGTTACCGGCAAGTACAGTTGCCTTGACGACTTTGATCACCCCTGTTTTTGCGGTAAGTCTGGGCGCGTTTCTGAATGATGAGGTTTTAACGTCATCGCTTTTAATTGGCGGTACTATGATTTTGCTAAGCTTATTTCTTTACCAGTTTGGTGATAAGTACATCAAACGAAATAAGCTAGAAGCGGTTGAAAAGGCTTAAATCTTTAAAAGTGTACACACGGTTTCAACACGTGTTTGAAAACAGCTAGCGATGAGTAATACGCGTTGATGCGCATTGTCTAGCTGTTCATTTACTTTTTCTTTAATTAAAAACTGACATATCGCATGTAATAGACGCGATTCGCTTTGCTGAGACGTTTTTGACTGTATTTCAATAAGGGCTAAAAGAGCAGAAAATTCATGGTCTGGCAATGTGGCTAAGTTATGATTAAATGCAAGATAACAATCGATAGGGCGCATGCTTTGATGATTTTTATGCCCGAGAGCGAGAGCAAGTGATTCATTTCTTTCAAATAACATAAGAGACCTTAAAAAGTTAAACGGCCATTGTGTTTGCTGAGCATTAGAGCAAAGCGCATGAATAACCGTGTTGCCTTGTCTGTTGGCTTGCTTATAGCCCTCAATTTCAGTGAGTGCATTCGAGAAAAATGCCAGTCGCTCTAATGTATTAATACCAGTGATCAGTCCTTCAGGTAGTGCTTCTTTTGTTGTGATTAGCTGCTTGCAAAGATCTTGAAAAAATACGTAGGTCTCTTGGTTCTTTATTGCTCGCTCGAAGCAGAACTTTAATACAAGCGTGCAGTCAGAATCGCTGAGTTGACTATAAAACTCAGGCAGTTTATCTATTTGTTGTGACTTTATATAAGAAATAAATTTCTGAAGTGTTTGGTTTTGCACTGTATTCGGGATCTTTTTTAAATTTAGTTTATAGTATCAAATTCGAGGCTTAGGAAAACAATAAACTGCGCCTGTAACTTCCACATTCTTTACACATTCATGGCGGAACATGATCTTGAGTCAATTTTTTGAAGTTAAAATGAAGACGCTTAGATTACCTATTCGCATAAAAATATTAATTATGCTGCTGTTAGCTAATTCGACATTGGTATTGGCCATATTTTTGGCTAATCAGATAGCATTTGATAAAAGCTTTTCTGACTATGTTCAAAGTCAAACTAAAGCGCGTCTTGAGCCAGTTATTGAAGCTTTTCACCAAACAATGGAAACGCAACAAAATGTTGATTGGCTAGATAGAAGGTCGCCACACTGGAAAAACTTAATGCGAACTTACTATCAAGTAAGTGCCGCTAATGAGACCTTATCAAAAAAACGACCAAAGCCTAGCAAGGATATGCGCCCACCCCCTCGAGGAGAGCGAAGAGGCAGGAGACCCTCAGACAAGCTATTTTTTAAAGCGCCAGATGGTACATTATTGGTTGGTAGGCCCTCTATGGTGAAGGACGCACTTTGGTTACCTGTTTATTGGCCAGATAAAAAAGAGCAAAAGTTAGGGTATATCGGCGTTGAAAATGGCTCGATGGTAACAGGGAAATTTGAAACACTATTTGCCAAGCAGCAGCGTCAACATTTTGTTATCATTGCTATTATTGCTTTTGTGGTGACCTTTTTACTGTCTATCCCTTTTAGTAAATACTTAGTTAGGCCAATACTTGCATTAAGGCAAAGAACAAAAAACCTCACCAGTGGGGACTATTCGTTATCAAGACAAATCATTCGCAGGGATGAATTAGGTCAGCTTGAAAGTGACATGAATTTGCTGGCAAAAACATTGGCTGAAAATTTGACTGCTAGGCAACGTTGGATAGCTGATATTTCTCACGAATTAAGAACCCCGATTGCGGTTATTAAAGCTGAAATCGAGGGCATGATTGACGGTGTCATAGAAGCTGATGAAGCGCAGCTTGATTCATTGCATGAAGAGATCATGCGACTTACCAAATTAGTAAACGATCTGCACCAGCTTTCGATGTCAGATAGGGGGTCGTTGTCCTATGAAAAGTCACAAATGGTGTTGCCTGAACTCATAGAACGCAGTCTTGAAAAAAGAAAAAGTGAACTTAGTCACTTTAATTTGCAGTTTGATTTCAGCCCCAGATGCTTCTTGTTCTGTGATGCACATCGTATGGGACAGTTATTCGATAACTTATTGCAAAACACGTTACGCTATACTGATGCATCGCCAGAAAATAAGGGAATGTTAGATATTAAGGTGAGCAGAATTGGGCAAGGGGTCCAAGTTATATGGCAAGATAGCAGCCCAGGAGTAGGGTCTGAACAGCTGTCACACCTCTTTGAACGACTCTACAGAACAGACTCAGCCAGAAACCGTAAAACAGGTGGTTCAGGGCTTGGTTTGGCGATATGCCAGAATATTATTATGGCGCATAATGGCGAAGTTCACGCAGAGCAAAGTAAGCTTGGTGGATTAAAATTGACGATAGAATTCAAATATAAGGAAAATTAAATGGTGACTGCAGATTCAGTCCTTATTGTTGAAGATGAAGAAAAGCTGGCTGCGATTTTAGCAAAATACTTATCAGCTTCAGGCTTTGAATGTCATGTCGTTACAGATGGTGGCGAAGTAATGACAGCATTTGAGTGCTATAAGCCCTGTATGGTGCTTTTAGACATCATGTTACCTAACGTTGACGGTATAACTTTGTGTAAGCAGATCAGGGCTCAAAGCCAGATCCCCATCATTATGACGACAGCTAAGGTTGAAGAAGTTGATAGGTTGATTGGTCTTGAAGTTGGTGCGGATGATTATGTCTGCAAGCCATATAGCCCAAGAGAAGTTGTAGCTAGGGTAAAAGCGATCATGCGTAGAGTTAATTATATTGCAGAGCAAAACCAAGAAGCTCTTCATGGCTTAAAAGTTGATGAGCAAACATTTATGGTAAGGTTTAACAATGAAAGTATTTCACTCACACATGTTGAGTTTCTGCTGCTTAAAGCTATGTATGCTCACCCAGGGCGTATTTTCAGTCGTGATAAACTGATGGATCATATTTATTCAGACGACCGTATAGTCAGCGATAGAACGGTTGATAGCCATATCAAGAAACTTCGTAAAAAATTACAGAGCATTGCACCTGAAGCCAATTTTATTCGTTCGATTTATGGTGCCGGCTATAAGTTCGAACCTATCTAAAAAGCACCCTTGGGTGCTTTTTTCAATTCATCTTTCTTATGAAGTGCGTTTAACATCGACTTTTAACTTTAACTTTTGCCCTGGCTGAAGATACTTTTGTCCAGATAAGTTATTCCACTCGACAATTTCTTTTACCGTTAAGTTAAATTTAGAAGCAATACGGGCTAAAGAATCTCCACGCCTAACCTTGTAAGTAATGGTTCGGGTAGTAGAAACTAATCCGGTAGGTTTGCTCTCTGCTTTTGTTTGATAAATTGTGAGCTTTTGCCCGAGCTTTAAGACGCTGTTGGTTTTTAGCTTATTCCAGTTAGCAAGCTGCTTTACTGTAACATCATACTCTCGGCTGATATCCCACAGTGTGTCACCAGATTTCACCGTATGTGTTTTTTTAGCGCTCGTAGACTTATTCGCGGCAATTCTGACCGACTTTGGTAAGTGCTCACTATTGATTTTTCCATCGCTTAGAGGAACAAGCAGTTTTTGGTTGATACGGATAATGTGGGTATCAAGCCTATTAAGAGATTGAATGGTTTTACTGCTCGTTGAAAACTTTTTAGCAATCACAGATAGAGTGTCACCGCGTTTCACCGTGTAGTATTGCCAACGCAACCTGTCTTTCACTGGTGTTTGTGCGAGTTTGTTTTTAAATGCATCTGCTTTATCACTGGGTATCAGTAATTGATGTGGGCCATCAGGTGCGGTTGCCCAACGGTTAAACCCTGGGTTTAAACGGTATAATTCAGTGAGGCTTAAATCAGCCATGTCAGCGGCAAGGGCTAAATCAATTTGTGAGCCGACATCGACAATCTCAACTACCTGAGCATTAATAATTGGCTTCCAAGTGACATTGAACTCTTCTTGTCGTTTTAATAAATCTGATAAAGCTAATAACTTAGGCACGTAAGCCGTCGTTTCTCTTGGTAAATCAAGCGACCAAAAATCCGTAGGTAAATGTTTTTTACGGTTCTTTCTGATGGCTTTTAAAACGCGCCCTTCACCTGAGTTGTATGCTGCAATGGCATTCAGCCAATCACCTTCTAAAGTTTTATGCAGATAACTCAAATAGTCTAAAGCTGCACGCGTTGACTGCACTATGTCTCGGCGACCGTCATACCACCAATTCTGATGTAAGTTAAAACGCTCTCCCGTTTGAGGCATAAACTGCCAGATACCCGACGCACTTCTATGTGAGTAGCCGAATGGGTCGAACGCACTTTCAACGATGGGGAGTAAAGCGATCTCGATCGGGATTTGGCGTTTTTCTACTTCTTCAACAATAAAGTATAAATAAGGCTCTGCACGCTTTGATATACGGTCTAAATATTTTTGATGGCGTTGATAATAGTTTCTCTCAGCTACAACAGGGCGATTTTGAGGCACTGGAATTGAGAGTTGGTAACGAATACGTTCCCAAACATCATCGAATACAGGAGCCGGCTCGTCTGCTTCTACCGGCTCTGTGATTGAATTAGCAAGCGCTTCGCTAATATCTAAAGGGCTTGCTAGGTTCTCATTAGCAGCTGTATTGGTGACCTCTAATTGATCTTTTGGTGTGTCAGTTAGAGTTTGACAACCCGTTAACAACGAGAGCGTTAAAACTATACTTGCAGACTTTTTCATAGTGATTCATATTCGAGCAAAAACCGCTCGATTCTACAGATTCTCTTGCGTTATTTAAAGTAATCACATGGTAACTTGGTTAAAATTCATCTTTCCAAGCCCTTAAAGCTGCAAATTTTTGCCAGTTTTCATTTGTATCTTGAATTAAATGCTTAGGTACATGTACAAGGCTACTTTCTTCAGAGGCTCTTAAAAAGGGGTTTACAGCCCGCTCAAGACCAAAATGTGTCGGTAAACTTGCCTGATTATCATCTCGAAGCTTTTGTACTTTTTCGATATACGCTAATAAATCTGCATTGTTAGGTTCAACAGCGAAAGCAAATTTAAGGTTGGCTTGCGTGTACTCATGGGTGCAGTAGATAAGCGTATCATCGTCACATTCGGCAAACTTTTGTAAAGAATGCCACATCATCTCAGCATCACCTTCAAATAAGCGGCCGCACCCAGCGCTAAATAAAGTATCGCCGGCAAAGCAAAAAGCATCGTTCATATAGCAAATATGATCTAAGGTGTGCCCTGGCGTTGAGATGATTTTAAACTTTGTATCGGCAACGGTTATTTCATCACTGTCATTTAATTTGTGTGAGATACCTTCAAAAGGGGAGTTTTCAGGGCCATAAACAGGAATGTTTTTGAACGCCTTAAGTAAAGCCTCAACGCCATTGGTATGATCCCAGTGATGGTGGGTGATTAGAATACCAGCCAGCGTTGTGTGAGTTTGTTTTAAATAATCAAATACAGGTTCAGCTTGCCCTGGGTCAACAACCCAAATTTTATTTTCTTTTCTCAATGCCCAGATATAGTTATCAGAAAAAGCTTTAATTGGATCAACTTGCACCATAAGTATTTGCTCTATAAAGTGTAGATGGGTTTAGTATAACGAGCATCAATAATGAAACCAGCATTAAGTTTTCGGTCTGGACCAAAACCATTAACTTGGTCTGACTTTCCACATGGCGATTATATAAAAGTCGGCTTAGAGCGAAGAATGAAAGCCTGGTTACCGAGGATGTTTGGATATCACTTACTTAAACTAGGCTCATTAAGTGGTCAGCTTGATACATCAAAATGTGTGATCCCTCATCAAGTGAATGTATCTCCCAACCAGTGTAAGAAAACCAGTGTGATTGCTGAAATTGATGAACTTCCTTTTTCGGAGCACAGTGTCGATGTATGTGTGCTGGCTCACAGTTTAGAATATGAAAGTGATCCTCATCATATTCTGCGTGAGGCACATCGTACTTTAATTCCTGGTGGCTACTTGGTTATTTCAGGGTTTAACCCATTCAGTTTATGTGGGTTGGCGAATTTATTGCCGTTTAGTTCTCAAAAGCTGCCGTGGTCAGGGCGTTTTTTTACCCCTGCTAGGGTGAAAGACTGGTTAGACTTACTGGGGTTCGAAATAATCAGTGATGAGCGCTTTGTCTATGCATCGTTGGCTCGTGGCAGCCGTTTATCTCGTTTTGCGCCTTGGCGGCGTTTTTGTCGTCATTATTTAAAACCCATGGGCAGCTGTTATATGCTGGTGGCACGAAAGCGGGTCGCACCTTTAACACCAATTAAACCTAAGTGGCACGCAAGGCCCAAATGGGCACCTGTGGTTAAAAATGCGGGGCTTAGACAAACTCGAAACAAGTCGAACTAACAACAAATTTAAGCTGCTTGATATCCTTCATCTTCAAGCAGTTTTGAACTACCCGCAGCTTCTCTGGCCAAGTCATCTACGATTTCATTATATTTATTGCCACTGTGACCTTTTACCCAACGCCACTCTATGTCATGTCTTTGACAGGCCTCATCGAGGCGCTTCCATAAATCAACGTTTTTAACTGGCTTCTTTGCGGAAGTAAGCCAGTTACGCTTTTTCCAACCTGCAACCCAAGACTCGATACCTTGTTTAACATATTGGCTGTCGGTATGTAGCACGACCGTGCAAGGTCGTTTAAGGGTTTCGAGTGCAACAATGGCAGCGAGCATCTCCATTCTATTATTAGTAGTGAGTTTATAGCCTTGAGAAAGCGTTTTTTCATGGCCTTGATAATGAAGATAAATGCCATACCCACCAGGTCCGGGATTGCCTAAACATGAACCATCGGTATAAATCTCTACGCTTTTTTGCACGAATTAGCCTGTTTTTATGTAGAATAAAGTGATTAGTTGCTAACAATAGCAAAGTTAACAGGCAGACGATATGTTAAAGAGACAAATAGTCCTGGATACTGAAACCACAGGTATCGATCCGAAAGCAGGGCATAGGATCATTGAAATTGGGTGTGTTGAACTCATTAATCGCCGTTTAACAGGAAATAACTTTCATGTGTACATCAACCCTCAGCGTGATATTGAAGAGGAGGCAATCGATGTTCATGGTATCACCAATGAATTTTTAAGAGATAAGCCGCTTTATCATCAAATAGCACAAGAGTTTTTTGATTATATAAAAGGGGCTGAGCTCATTATTCATAATGCACCGTTCGACGTCGGCTTTATGGATAACGAATTTGCGCTGTTACAGCAAGGCTACCCCAACACTCACGAGTATTGCGAAGTGTTAGATACGCTTGTGATGGCGAGAAACCTGCATCCTGGGCAGAAAAATAATCTTGATGCATTATGCCGACGTTATGACATAGATAACGCCAAACGTACGCTTCACGGCGCATTACTGGATTCAGAGATCCTTGCTGACGTTTATCTAGCAATGACGGGTGGTCAAGTAAAAATGAACTTGGCGAATAATACCGAAGACACATCGCAAACTGATAACACCAGTATTCGACGTTTGGCTGATAACCGTCCGGCACTTAAAGTTGTTAAGGCTTCTGCCGATGAAGTGATAGCGCATGAAGAAAGGCTAAAAATCGTTAATAAAAATGGCGAGACTCTTTGGCAACAAAATTAAGGTAAATTTTATATGAAGCGATTATTGTTAGTGCTGCTCTTATTGTTTGTTCATGAATGTATTGCACTCACAACAACCCCGTCGATTACGTTGTTGAAGAATAATCGCAAAGTAAATGAAGTTCCGCTGTTAGATAACCGCTTCCGTATTGATCATAAAGTCGAAAAAATAACACTGCTTTTCTTTCGTAAGCCAGGCTCCCCAGCGGTTATCTTAGTCAAACCTGATGGTAGTAAATACTACGCGCATCATGCTATAAAAGATGAAATGCTAGAGTGGTACGATGAAGCAAGCTATGACCTTATTACCATAGAAAACCCAATGCCAGGTCCTTGGCAGGTAATAGGTAGAGTGCAACCCGATAGCCGAATTATGGTGTTAGGTGACATTGAACTGGTGGTAGAGCCATTACCTAAACTGATGTTTAGGGGAGAAACACTCAAAGTGACTGGCCAAGTAACGAACGATGATAAGCCTATCGATGTCGGCTATTTTCGTGATGTGGTCAGCCTAATCGTTGAGTTCGTGAGTACCAACAATGATCAATATGACAATTTTGGGGCTGGCACACAAAGTGTGACCGAATTTAAAGATGATGGTCGCGAATTTGATGAAAGACCAATGGACGGTATTTTTACTGGAGAATTTAAACTGGTTTTTCCTGCAGGTGAGTGGCAACCAGAGTTCTATATTGAAACGCCCATTCTTAAACGCAGGGTAGTACAAGCACCTATCGTTATCGCAGAGCCCCCCTTTGAGTTTGATTTGACGCTTGCCAGTAATACTACAGCTAGTCATGAACTGTTGATTAAGCTGGATCAAAATATCATCAAACCTGAAACGGTTATTTTTCAAGGCAAAATATTTTATCCAAATGGTGAAGAGCAAATCTTTACGATTAACCCAGAAGCACGTCTTTACCGCAAATTAGAAGTAAGCAATTACGATTGGGGTCGTTATCAAATCGAGTTTTCTGTCTTTGGTGAAAATATCAATGGTAGAGAATTTATGGCCAAGTTACCTATGTATAACTTTGAGATTGAAAGGCCAATTGAGAAGGTACCTGAGTTACAAGCGCCAAAAGTAAACCCTTTACTTGCTAAATTACCTCCTCCAGAGCCAGAACCCACCTTGGGCACAGGTGCGTTAATCACGATTATTGCTGTTGGTAATGTTTTTGTGATGCTAATTGGCTGGTTAGCCATCAGAGTTTTTGTTCAAAAGAAACCAATTAAGCTGAAAATTAAATTACCGTCATTCAAGAAAAAGCAATCGACAACAGAACAGGATGACGACAAAGATAACGCAAATGATCCGAATGGTTCAAAAAATAACAAATCAGGTGATATTTTGAACCTTTCTATGGATGGAGACTAAAAAAGACAGTTTTTTTAAAAAAAACAGTTGACTCTAAACAGGTCGATTCGTATTATTCACGCCGCTGTCAGGGAGCAACCTGACAACAAGAATAAAGCGGAGTGGTAGTTCAGTTGGTTAGAATACCGGCCTGTCACGCCGGGGGTCGCGGGTTCGAGTCCCGTCCACTCCGCCAATTATTCTAAAATTTGTAAGTCGCGCTGGAGTGGTAGTTCAGTTGGTTAGAATACCGGCCTGTCACGCCGGGGGTCGCGGGTTCGAGTCCCGTCCACTCCGCCAATCTTACAAAATGCCTTTAGGCACCCTTTCCTAAGTGTGGAGTGGTAGTTCAGTTGGTTAGAATACCGGCCTGTCACGCCGGGGGTCGCGGGTTCGAGTCCCGTCCACTCCGCCAATTAGGAAAAGATTAAAACTCAGTGGAGTGGTAGTTCAGTTTGTTAGAATACCGGCCTGTCACGCCGGGGGTCGCGGGTTCGAGTCCCGTCCACTCCGCCAATGTTTTAATCGAAATTATTTGCTCGTGGAGTGGTAGTTCAGTTGGTTAGAATACCGGCCTGTCACGCCGGGGGTCGCGGGTTCGAGTCCCGTCCACTCCGCCAATGCAAATAAAAAATAAGATATCTCTGCGGAGTGGTAGTTCAGTTGGTTAGAATACCGGCCTGTCACGCCGGGGGTCGCGGGTTCGAGTCCCGTCCACTCCGCCATTAGATATCTAAGAGTCACACCAGAACTGGCTCTGTAAATACCCACCACTGCGGAGTGGTAGTTCAGTTGGTTAGAATACCGGCCTGTCACGCCGGGGGTCGCGGGTTCGAGTCCCGTCCACTCCGCCACTCATTTTGATTATTCATATCACTACTACCTTAAAATCATATATTTTAATCACAGCAAAATAACTTCCTTGTTATCTTTAGCTTAACTTAATTTGCTCAATTGAGTATTATCAACAGCTTAAACCAGTCATCAAAAATGCGACAGTATCGCTTCTGAGTCACCAATATACTTTCCAGAGATAAATGCTTGCGGCACTGTTTCTTGGCCTGAAATAGCTTTTAAACTTGTTAGACTAGCGTCACGGCCCAATACAATCTCTTCGAATTGAATACCTTTACTGATCAGGTGTGCCTTAGCTTTCTCACAATAGCCACATCCAGGTTTGGTAAACAAGCTCATAGGCTGAGGCTTTTCACACTCTGGGTTGATGTAATCAAGCATGGTATCGGCATCCGAAACTTCGAAAGGATCACCAGGTACATCAGGCTCAATGAACATTTTATCAACAACGCCATCTTTAACCAGCATAGAGTAACGCCAGCTTCGTTTACCAAAGCCTAAGTCAGCCTTATCGACAAGCATGCCCATCCCGTCCGTGAACTCTCCATTTCCATCAGGGAGAAGGGTGATGTTGTCAGCTTCTTGATCTTTCGCCCAGGCGTTCATAACAAAGGTATCATTTACTGATAAACAAATAATGTCATCAACACCGTTTTGTTTGAATGCATTTGCCAGCTCGTTATAGCGCGGTAAGTGTGTAGATGAGCATGTTGGAGTAAAAGCGCCTGGCAAGGAGAATACTACGACTGTCTTGCCTTTAAAAAGTTGCTCTGTTGTGACGGTATGCCAATCATTACCAATTCTCACAGGAAATGATACAGAGGGTACAGTTTGTCCTTCACGATTTTCTAGCATATTAATTTCCTCATAGTTGAATGCCTTTATTATCTATAATGCATATTTAGATTAAAGTAAGTAAAACAAATAAGGGCAATCTAAAAACTAGATTACCCTTACTTTATTGCTTGAATTGTGAGTATATGAAGTTATTTTAACGAGAATGATTCAGGTTCTTTAGCAACCACTTTAATGACGTCATTAAGCTGAATATTATTTAAAGGCCTGTCACTTAAGTTTCTAGCGATGGCACTTTGCGCATTCACTTGTTCAACTACAACTTGTTCAATGGTTTGAATATGATGTGAAAACTGCATGCCATTTGCCGCAGTCAAATTGCTTCTGTGAAGGATTGAAAGTACTTGCCCCGCTTCAAGCCCATGGCTTTGTCCTAAGTTAATCACCACTCTATCAGAGTCGATCATTAATATTTTACCTGTTGTCTTAAGACAACTTACAGCGGAGTTCAAATCTTGACTCACCTTATTGTAAATAGTTTGAATCTTTTGACCATAATCGGTTCGCCAAAACTCCTCACTATTTACATTCACAATCTGAGTTTTTTTATGTGGCCAAATACCTTGAGCGCTGTAATGCTGAGACCAGACTTGATCATTTGTTTGTGAATCAAATAGCGCAAAATCAATTTTAAAGTTGCGCATAAAGGCTTCACTTTCCCAAAATGCGTAATCGTTGTTCATTTTTCTGCCTTGAGAAATATCTGTTATTTGACTCAGCAACACATACTGACTGTTACTACTGCGACTTAACGTGTCAATTAAGTCGGCGTTATATTCAAACTGTTGTGCAAAGAATGCCCTGACATCTAGTTTTCGATCAATATATGGAATCATTTTTACGCCTAAATTTCGCTCGTTTAAAGTATTAAATAAACGCTGTGAACTGGCTTTAGGTATGTCAAAAATTTGACCTAGCCTGGCTTGATCTGGGTGTGTCAATTGGCTTTGTGTGACAGTAATCTGTTTATTAAATTTTGACTCAAGACAGTGTGCTTGCTGGGGGATAATATCTAGATGTAGCGTGACAGAGTATTGCTCGCCTTGTTGCTGTTCATTGATTAAATTCACATGTTGTATCTGACCATGGGTTTTAATCTTTAACTCGTCTTGCTCGAGAACACCGTCGGCAACTGTTTGAACGCTAGACACCGTAGCACCAGAGAATATCAAAGCTTGGGTTATGGCATCTTTGACAGCCATTTGTCTTGCTGAAGACGTATCACCATCAACTATGCCGCCATAACCGACTACCTCAAACCATTCCGCCTTTACATGAGCGCAGAATACAAGTAGTACAATTATCAGAATATGTTTCATCATCTCTATTCCAAACTGATTTGCTTAAAAGATCAAAAGCAATAGACGTACCAGCTTTGTTGGCGTGAAAAATGCATTGAATGAGCAGACTTTAATTTGGTGTGTTTATTATGAAAGCGAAAAACGTTTTTTATTCATCATTAGTAACATGTTCTATTCTACTTTCAGGCTGTAGCTCAATATTTGATAAACATATAGAGTATACCTACGAAGCGCCGGATTACTATCCTGTTTTACGAGCTGTGGGATACGCGCCTTTGAGCAGTCAACCAGGTGAAACGGATGCGCAAAAGATGTTGATGGCAATTAAAGTATCTAAACTGGAAGCATACAGAGAACTTGCCGAGCAAGTGCACGGGCAAAAGCTCACATCAACGATGACTGTAAAAGGGGCAATTGCGCAAACGGATGGCTTATCGAGTAAAGTCGGCGGTTTAATCAAAGGCGCTAAAATAGTGAAGACATACTCTGTCGGTGATACTTATGCGACAGAATTAGAGTTAGACATGAAAAAAGTACACGAGTTGTATATTAGCGCTATCAAACCAAGAAAAGTAAAGCGAGTGATTTACTACTAACTAAAAACAAGTGTGTGCTCAACTTTTAACCATTAGGCTTTGAGATTTTTAACTAGCTCAGAGTTCGCGCTGACGACTCCACCATCTTGCCCATATGTGATGGAGGTTGGAGCACCGATAATTATGTCTTTTAATTCTCGTACCGCAAGCTGAGCTTGATGGGCGGCTTGGGCGTTAACATCATTTTGTTTCTTACACTTTAAGAGCAAAGAGTTAACTGCGTTGGTTAAAGGTGTAATTTGTTCGAATTGAAAAATATCTTTGTTAAAGCCTGAAATTTCTTTATCTAGTTTTTGAATGGAATTGAGAAGAGTGAGTTTTTCACGAGCGATGTCTTTAAGGCCATCGCCCTTTTTGCTGGCAAGACATTCTAGCTCAGCATCTAAGAGCTGGGTCAAAGCGTTTAGATGCTGTATCTGATTTTCTAACTTGTGATGACAAAGATTAATTTGATCATCCATACACGTCAAACTCGAATGCGGCAATATTCTTTGCAAGCTTTTCAGCATCGACTTGATACTTACCTTCGCTTATCGCTTTTTTAAGCTCTTCAACCTTTTTACTGTCAAAAGCCGGTTGTTGCTGTGCTTTTTCTTGCAAGCTTTTAAGTTGCTGTGCTTGTGGCGTTAAACTTACAGAATCAGTTGCTGCCTTCTGGGGAGCTTTAGCTACAACAGCTGCTTGATTAGCATCCGATTTTTGTAATTCAGCTTTTTGTTGCTTAATATTATTAAGCGTGCTGTTGGACTGAGGTTGCCCTTTTACATTATTAACCATGATAATTGACCCTAAAATTACTCATGCCTTACTATCGGCTTGTTAGTGTATAACTTTAGCAAAAAAATTAAATATTAACCTCTACAGATTCTACATCTTTTACTCTTGCTGAGATAGTTTTTCCAGACTTTTGATTTTTAACTCTTATTTGCTCACCAATGTTCCCATCTTGGAGTGCAACGCCAGTAGTTTTTATCGTCAAAGTGCGAGTTTTAGCATAAATAGTTACGTTGTCGCCTTTGCAAACCATGCAGATATGATGGAGTCCAATGGCGGTACCTGCTCTAATTACTCTTTTACTTCTACTACCAAGTAGATATCGCTCAGCATCTAAATTACTGGCCCTGACAAAATGTTTAGGTTTAAATTCAATGCTGATAGATTCTCTGGTAATCAGCTCTCCTTTGTTAATGGCCTGAGTCGTAACGATCACAGGATGAAGTTCTTCAATTCTTACATGCACAAATTGAGTCCAGCCAGATATGTCTTCACATTTTACTTTTACAGTAACTTGTCGGTTAAAAGGCGGTTTGGCATTGGTTGAGTATGATAAAGGGCTCTCACACGCACGTTTAGACAACCGAGCATCTAATGGTAATGCTTTAATGTTTGTTTTGATATCAGGGTTTAGCTTAATTTGTTGAGTAATAAACCTTTCAGCCCCCATTTCTAAGTTGGTGTTCGTATAAATTTGTGCTTGGCTCATGTAGCTGGCTAGAAAACAAGCCATTGCACAAAAAATCTCATATGATTTGGTTTTTTTTAACAAACTCATGATGTTTCGACTATGCTTATTTGGAGAAACAAGGTATAAAGATTTTGCGTGAAATACCATATTCCTTCAAGGTACTTCTATGATTAGTATCCTTTAAAGCGTATGATATTACCAAGATGACCGTTATGTAGGAGATTGAAATGGCAGGTGTTTTAGACTCTGTAAACCAGCGTACTCAGTTGGTTGGGCAAAACCGCCTAGAGTTGCTACTTTTTCGACTGAGAGGTCGTCAAAGATTTGGCATCAATGTATTTAAAGTTAGAGAAGTGCTTCAGTGTCCGCCCCTCACCAGTATGCCGAAATCAAATTCTTACATTCGCGGCGTTGCCCATATTCGTGGTCAAACTATTTCAGTTATCGACATGTCTTTAGCTGTGGGTGGTCCACCCATCGAAAACATTAAAGATTGCTTTATTATCATTGCTGAATATAACCGTTCTGTTCAGGGCTTCTTAGTTGGTGCGGTTGAAAGAATCGTTAACATGAACTGGGAAAAAATTATGCCGCCACCAGATGGTGCGGGTAGGTACTCCTATTTAACGGCAGTTACAGAAATTGAAAACGAACTAGTCGAGATACTAGACGTAGAAAAGATTCTCAACGAAATATGCCCTGTTAATACTGAAGTCAGCGAAGAAATAGTGTCTGATGGTGAAATGCAAAAAGACCTTGGTGAGCGAATTGTATTTATCGCAGATGACTCTGCAGTTGCAAGAAACCAAGTCAAGCGTGCTTTGGAGCCATTAGGTGTTCAAACAGAATTAGCAAAAAATGGTAAAGAAGCTTTAATTAGGCTAAAAGAGATTGCAGAAGTTGATTGTCAAAATGACATAACTGAGCGTGTAGGCCTGCTTATTTCAGATGTAGAAATGCCTGAAATGGATGGCTATACGTTAACTGCTGAAATTAAAGCAGATCCAAAATTAGCCCCTTTGCATGTAATCTTACACACTTCACTAAGTGGTGTGTTTAATCAGGCTATGATTGAAAAAGTTGGCGCTGATGATTTTATTGCAAAGTTTAACCCTGATGAATTAGCAACAGCGGTTAAAAAATGGGTTCATTGTGATTAGATAACGGCGGTAGTATCTTGGAAAATAAAAACCTTCAACAAGGCGAATATGACCAGTTCAGAACCTTCCTAGAGCAGCAATGTGGTATTGTTCTTGGAGATAACAAACTTTATTTGGTAAAAAGCCGTTTAGCTCCGTTGATGGCCCGCTTTGGGGTGGACTCTCTTTCTGCGCTTGTCGCTAAAACATTGAGTCCCCATGAACGTCAGCTAAGGGCTGCTGTTGTTGATGCCATGACCACAAATGAAACTCTCTGGTTTAGAGATACTTATCCTTTTGAGTTGTTAAAAAGTAAAATTTACCCAGAATTGAAAGACACCCGTAGGGGCTTAAAAATCTGGTCAGCGGCAAGCTCTTCAGGTCAGGAGCCATACTCTATTGCGATGGCGACACAGGAGTATCAATCTCAAAACCCTGGTGCACTGAAAATGGGTGTGCAAATTGTCGGGACTGACATATCAAATACCATGCTTGATATGTGTAAAAACGCAGAGTATGACTCATTGGCTTTGGCACGAGGGTTGTCAGTTGAACGTCGTCAAAAGTTTTTTCAAGACAGTGGTAACGGCATGGCGCGAGTTGTTGATCCAATAAAGAGAATGGTTAATTTTAGGCACCTTAACTTGCTCGATTCCTACTCTTTGATGGGGAAATTTGATGTT
Organism: Pseudoalteromonas sp. BZB3; assembly: GCF_040104455.1. Lineage (NCBI taxonomy): Bacteria > Pseudomonadati > Pseudomonadota > Gammaproteobacteria > Alteromonadales > Pseudoalteromonadaceae > Pseudoalteromonas > Pseudoalteromonas sp. BZB3. The sequence goes on from NZ_JBECOS010000014.1 coordinate 19,385, forward strand.
ATCTTTTGCAGAAATGTACTGATTTACTTTTCGCCAGAAGTCAAAGCTAAGATTATTTCACAGTTCGCTCAGGCTCTGAACCCTAGAGGGTATTTGTTTTTAGGGGCATCCGAGTCGATGGCAGGGCTAAGTGATGAATTCGAAATGATCCGATGTAATCCAGGGATTATTTACCGTAAGAAAACATAATAAATACTAAGCGGCAACCTACTTGCCGCTTTTTTATATCTTAGTCATTTCTCCTCAAACCTTTCTATCTATACATTACCCTCCTAACCTATTGAAATAAAATGTTCTTATATTGGCTCGTTTATTGCTTATACTTCGTAGAGTCAAATTTTTGGAGTCGTGTCATGGCAATTAGTTTTGATAAAGCACTTGGGGTTCATCAGCATACTATGTTGATACGTTCACAACGTGCAGAGATGTTAGCAAGTAATATTGCGAACGCAGACACACCAGGATACAAAGCAAAAGATATCGACTTTGCACAGGCATTCAAAGCGGCAAAGTCGTCTCAGCAACGTGGCAACATGATGCAAAGAACAGACAGTAAACATCTACATGGCGGCAGCCAGTTAAATAGTAGTGTTGAGCTATTTCGTAATCCAAATCAAGCAGATACAGGTGATGGTAACTCAGTTGATATACAAGTGGAACGAAACTTGTATGTACAAAACGCATTAGAGTATCAGGCAAGTTTGCAATTTTTAACTGGCAAGTTTAAAGGGCTAAAGAAAGCCCTAGGTAGTCAAGGAGCATAACCATGAGCTTATATAATGTTTTCGATATAGCAGGCTCAGGAATGAGTGCTCAAAATATTCGATTGAATACCACAGCGAGTAATATTTCAAATGCCAATAGCATCAGTTCTAGCCAAGATAAAGTTTATCGAGCGCGACACCCTGTATTTGCAGCTGAACTGACCAAAGCGTCTGAGGCACATGATCCAAGCCAGCTAAATGCATCGGTAGGAGTGAAAGTGCTAGGCATCGTAGAGAGTGATAAGCCATTACAGGTTGAGTACAACCCTAATCACCCTAGTGCTGACAAAGACGGGTACATCTATAAACCAAATGTGAATGTAGTAGAAGAAATGGCAAACATGATCTCTGCTTCACGTTCGTACCAAACCAATGTCCAAGTTGCTGACGCAGCCAAGCAAATGCTCAGCAAAACTTTATTACTTGGTCAGCGCTAGTGGGAGTATAGCCGATGAGTAACGATATTAATGCCGCATCTTCATATATGGATTCGTTACGTTGGTCTGAGCAAAATAAAACAACGCAGAGCGATAAGAAAAACGATGCATTGACGCAAGAAGATTTCTTTTCGCTACTTACTCAGCAACTGTCTTATCAAGACCCGAGTAAACCTGCTGATAATGACCAAATGATTTCGCAGATGACGAATTTTACGATGGCCGAAGGTATTTCTGGTTTAAATGAAAAGTTTGACATGCTGTCAGCTTCAATGACCTCTAACTCTGCATTACAGGCATCTACGCTAGTCGGCAAAAAAGCGCTATTAGAATCGGATTCGATAGACTTTGGTGATGACCAATTAGCGAAAGGCTCGATCATTGCTCAAAGTCCAGTTGAGAAACTAACGGTCAGTATATTTGATGACAAAGGCCAACTAGTTCGTCAGATGGACATGGGGGCTCAAAAAGCTGGTGCGATCCGCTTTGAGTGGGATGGTAAAAACGGTGACGGAGAAACCATGCCTGCAGGTAATTACAAAATTAAGGCCGAGGGTAGTTTGAACGGTGAATACACCAGTTTACCTATGGCCACATTCAAAAACATTGACAGTGTTAACGTAAACGGTGCTAACGGCATCATTGTTAATACGAGCTCTGGCGCAGTGAAATTATCAGACGTCGCAGAGATAGCATAGAATTTAAGTACTTAAGTAAATTTAAGTGAAAGAGGTGAAAACATGAGTTTCAATATTGCATTAACAGGATTAGCTGCGGCACAAAAAGATTTAGATGTCACAGCAAACAACATTGCTAACGTTAACACGACAGGTTTCAAAGAGTCTCGTGCAGAATTTGCAGATGTATATGCATCTTCAGTATTTAGTTCAGGCAAAACTAAAAATGGTGACGGTGCTCAAACGACTATGGTTGCTCAGCAGTTTCACCAAGGCTCGCTTAAATTTACCCAAAATTCGTTAGATTTAGCGATTACGGGTGAAGGCTACTTTGCAATGAGTGAAGATATTTCTTCACAAGATTATACCTATACGCGTGCAGGTGCGTTTAAGCTTAATAAAGATAATTTCGTAACCGATGCCGCAGGTAATTACTTACAAGGCTTTCCGGTTGACCCTGGCACGGGTAATACAACATCACTGAGCCTGAGTACCGCATCTCCAATTCAAATTCCTGACGCGTCTGGTTCACCTCGTCACACGTCAAACATTTATAGTTCAATGAACTTAGATTCACGTGCTGGCGCACCATCAACTACAACGTTCGATCCAGGCGATAGTACAAGCTATAATTCATCAACATCAACGACCATTTATGATTCGTTAGGTGAGCCACATGTTGTACAGTTTTTCTTTGTTAAACAAGATCCAGCAGTTGCAAATAACTCTTGGCAAGTGTATGCAACAATGGATGAAATCCCCATTGATATCAATGGTGCTCAAACAGCGACAGGTGCACACACACCAATCGACACTTTACAATTTACAGCGGCAGGTTTGCCTGATGTAACAGCTCCAGCGACAACATTCCCTGATATTAATATTGCATCGACTGCGTCCACAGGTTTGACACGTCGACTAACAAATGGTGCACAGTTTCCAAATAATATTACAGTAAACTGGAGCGATGAAGGTAATACAGCGAATAAACTACCTACTCAGTATGCTAGCCGTTTTGAGGTTAAAGCATTAGAGCAAGATGGTGCAACAGTAGGCCGACTAGCTGGTATTGATATTGGTACGGATGGTAAGGTTGTTGCGTCATACTCTAATGGCGATACTTCTTTCTTAGGTCAAGTTGCAATGGTTCGTTTCTCGAATTCTCAAGGTCTATCTCAAGTTGGTGGCACAGCTTGGAAGAAGAGCCTAACTTCAGGTGAGCCAATCGCGGGTGAGCCAGGCTCAGGTACATTAGGTACAATTAACTCATCTGCTTTAGAGCAATCAAACGTTAACCTTACAAACGAGCTCGTAGATTTGATTAGTGCTCAACGTAACTTCCAGGCTAACTCTCGTGCCTTAGAAGTTAACTCGACGCTACAACAGAACATTCTACAGATCCGATAATCACTTAAACCCTCTTTCATCAAGGCCGCAACCGCGGCCTTTCTTTATTCCACGTCAAAATTAGGTTGGCATCTTTATTGCTTTATTAGGTTTAAGATTAATTTTTAGGCCAAATGTAATGGATAAAATGCTGTATATCGCAATGTCTGGCGCCAAACAAAGTTTGCGTGGCGTGGCATTAAAAGCGAATAACCTAGCCAATGCCAATACCACAGGCTTTAAAGCTGACTTTGCACAAGCGCGTTCAATGCAAGCGTTTGGTGAAGGATTACCGACTCGTGTTTTCGCTATGCAAGAGCGACCGGGCACTAATATGACCATGGGGGCTGTTGTAGAGACTGGCCGTGATTTAGATATTGCGGTTGATCAAAAGTCTTGGATCAGTGTCTTGGATGTATCTGGTAAGGAAGCATATACCAAAGTGGGTACTTTAAACATAAAAACGGACGGTTCTTTGGTGACGAGTCATGGACGTCAAGTTATTGGCGAAGGTGGACCAATTATTTTACCAATCCCGGTTGATAAAGTGGTATTCAGTGATGATGGTTCTATCCAAGTACGACCACAAGGCGCTCCCGCTAATTTTTTAGAAGTTGTCGATAGATTGAAAATCATCGAAGCCGACAATAGCAAGTTACAAAAAGGTAACGACGGATTATTTAGACCTAAAGAAGACGCATTAGAAGATGGCTTTTGCGGCTTCTGTGATATATCGCCCACAGCCAGAGTAATGGGCGGTATGTTAGAAATGTCTAATGTAAACCCAGTGCATGAAATGACAGACATGATTAACCATCAACGTCAGTTTGAAATGCAAATGAAGTTAATGAAAAAAGCAGAAGAGATGGATGAAAAGCATGTCACTCTTCTTCGTATAGTATGATGAGTGAGGTATAAGTTATGAACCCAGCATTATGGATCAGTAAAACAGGCTTAGATGCCCAGCAAACTGATATTTCGGTTATCTCGAATAACCTCGCCAACGCCAGTACTGTTGGTTACAAAAAGAGCCGCGCGATTTTTGAAGATTTGCTTTATCAAAATATCAATCAGCCGGGTGGTCGTTCTTCACAAGATACTGAACTGCCGTCAGGTTTGATGTTAGGTGCAGGTGCAAAAGTAGTTGCGAACCAAAAGAACTTTTCTCAAGGTAATATGCAAAGCACAGAAAATTCACTGGATTGGATGATCCAAGGCCCTGGATTTTTTGAAATTCAAATGCCAGATGGCACAGTGGCTTACTCTCGAAATGGCCAATTCACCACAGATGAGAACGGTAGAATTGTGACTTCAGGCGCAGGCTTTCCTGTTCAGCCAGAAATGAATGTGCCAGACGATGCAAAGTCAATTAGCATCTCACAAGACGGTGAAGTGTCAGTAACGATAGCTGGGCAAGCAGAAAACGTAGTTATTGGACAGTTGGTGATCAGTGACTTTATCAACCCATCTGGTTTAGAGCCTATAGGTCAAAACCTTTATACAGAAACCGCAGTGAGTGGTGCGCCTGTACAGGGCAACCCAAGTGTTGATGGTTTAGGTTCTATTGTGCAAGGTGCACTGGAAACATCAAACGTTAATGTGACCGAAGAGTTAGTAAATCTTATCGAAACTCAGCGTGTTTACGAAATGAACTCAAAAGTTATCTCAAAAGTTGATGAGATGTTGAGTTACATTAACCAGCAATTATAACTCTGGAGGCTACTATGCGTATTGTAAGTTTTATCATTTTAGGCTCATTGTTTTTAACTGGGTGTGTGTCTACACAAAATAAAAACGTCGTTAAAGACGATCCTTACTATGCGCCTATTTATCCAGAGCAACAAGCTGAGCAAATTGTCGCAACAGGCTCTCTTTTTAACCCAAATTTATCAAATGATTTATATGGTGATAAAAAGGCACTCCGTGTTGGCGATATTTTGACAGTCGTACTTAGAGAGACAACCTCTGCAACAAAAGCAGCTAATACAACAACAGGAAAATCAACAGCAGCATCGTTAGATCCAGTCGTAGGGCTTGGTGGAGCAAACGTAAATATTGGCACTCAAAGTCTTCAGTTCGGAATGAACTCCAGTAACTCCTTTTCAGGCGACAGCCAAGCAAACCAATCAAATAGTCTATTTGGTAATATTTCGGTGAACGTGATGCGCGTTCTGCCGAATGGCAATTTGGTTGTTCGTGGTGAAAAGTGGTTAACACTTAACACGGGTGAAGAGTTTATGCGAATAGAGGGCATTATCCGTGCTGCGGATGTTAAGTCAGATAATACGGTAGAGTCGAACCGAATTGCTAATGCGCGAATTCAATATTCAGGTAAAGGTGACGGTCAAGAAGCGCAAAGTGCGGGTTGGTTAGCTAAGTTTTTCTTAAGTACCTTAATGCCATTCTAAGGAACTATGATGAAAATGTTCAAAATAATGACTGCGGCTTTGCTTTTAATTATGAGCCAAGTAGCACAAGCAGAACGGATCAAAGATGTCAGCATGGTCGAAGGTGTTCGTTCTAACCAGTTAGTGGGTTACGGCCTAGTAGTGGGTTTACCTGGCACAGGTGAACAATCTCGTTTTACAGAGCAAAGCTTTAAGGCCATGTTGAGTGGCTTTGGCATTACATTACCAGCTAACTTAAAGCCAAAAATTAAAAATGTGGCGGCAGTGGCGGTGCATGCAGAGTTGCCTCCATTTGTAAAACCCGGTCAGAATATTGATATTACAGTATCTTCAATAGGCAGCGCGGGTAGCTTAAGAGGAGGGACTTTACTGCAAACATTCCTAAAAGGTGTTGATGGTAATGTGTATGCCATTGCACAAGGCAGTTTAATCGTGGGTGGTTTAGGCGCTGAAGGGTTAGACGGAAGTAGAGTTGTTATTAATACTCCTACAGTTGGCCGAGTTCCAAATGGTGCGACGGTTGAACGAGCCGTTGCAAGCCCTTTTACACAAGGTGATTTTATTACTTTTAATCTTAACCGTCCTGATTTTACAACAGCTAAACGTTTGGCTGACACCATTAATGATTTGGTCGGTCCAAATAGTGCAAAGCCAATGGATGCTGCGTCTGTTCGTGTAATTGCGCCTCGTGACCCTTCACAGCGCGTTGCTTATTTATCGACACTTGAGAATTTAGAGTTTAAACCGGCAGACACCTCAGCCAAAATTATTGTTAATTCGCGTACAGGCACGATTGTGATTGGCAAAAATGTCAAATTACAACCAGCTGCTATTACCCATGGTGGTCTAACAGTGACGATTTCTGAAGACCAAATGGTGTCTCAGCCACAACCGCTAGCAAATGGCGAAACGGTTGTTACCCGTCAAAGCATCGTCGATGTGAATCAAGACGACTCAAGAGCATTTGTATTTAATCCAGGTGTGAGCTTAGATGATTTGGTTAGAGCGATAAATGAAGTTGGCGCTGCGCCGGGTGATTTAATGGCGATCCTTGAAGCGTTAAAAGAGGCTGGTGCGATTAATGGTCAATTAGTCGTCATTTAGTGTTTTATTTATAATCAATTAGTTAGCCTCGCAATTGCGGGGCTTTTTTTGGCTCGATTATTGCTTTGTTAGTGTATGACTAATTTAGTGTAATTGATGAGTATGAATACCAATCCGTTAGAAAAGCAAAACTTCTTTGATTTAGGTGATCTTAATGCACTTAGACAAGATGCGTTGAAAAGCGGAGGCGATCAACAAGCATCGAATGAAGCACTAAAAAAAGCAGCAGAGCAGTTTGAATCTATTTTTACGCAAATGCTGATGAAAAGTATGCGTAAAGCCAATGAAGCAATGGAAGATAAAAACAGCCCATTTAATTCAAGTGGTGTGAAGTTCTTTCAAGAGATGCATGATCAACAGCTTTCTTTAGAGTTATCAAAAAAAGGTAGTCTTGGTTTAGCTGATCTTATTGTTAAACAGCTTTCACCTAATGTTGATGGATATAAACCGTCATCCGTACTTCGTAATGATGCACAGTTACCGATGCAAAAGACAACAACTGAGCAGCTCCCAGAGTTTATTCGTCGTCAACCTGAAGTAACGCCAGAGGTTGCTAAAGCAGAAAAAGCAGATGAACAACCTCGCTTTGATTCTCCTGAGTCATTTATCAGTGAGATGTGGGAACACGCTAAAACAGCTGCACAGAAAATTGGTTTGAACCCAGCAGTCATGATTGCGCAAGCAGCGCTCGAAACAGGTTGGGGTAAGCATGTTATTGCTAAGCAAGATGGTAGTAGCAGCCTTAACTTATTTAATATCAAAGCGGATAGATCTTGGCAGGGAGAGCATGCCAAAAAAATGACATTAGAGTTTGAGAAAGGCTTGCCTGTACAAAAACAAGCCAACTTCAGAGCTTATGAATCAATAAAAGACAGTATTAATGATTATGTGAATTTTCTTCAAAGTAATCCACGTTACAGCCAGGCATTGAATAACACAGATAAGCCTGAACAGTACTTAGATGAACTTCAGCAGGCCGGCTATGCCACAGATCCAAACTATGCAGAAAAAATAAAAAATGTCTTACAGCGAGGAGAATTTAAACAGATGTTAACGTCGCTAGTACGTCAAGGAGTTAACTAAGATGTCTTTCAATTTAATGAATATTGGCAGTGCGGGGATCAGAGCGAATTCTGAATTACTCCAAACGACCAGTAAGAACATCTCTAACTTAAATACTAAGGGCTATATTCGCGAAAGAACCGAACATAGCACTATGGTGGGTAACCAAGTTGGCCGTGGCGAAACTGTTCGTTTAATTAATGAGTTTGCTCAAAAGCAATTGAATCGTGATATTTCCAATAAAACTTATTACGAACAATTTGTGACTGAGTCATCTCGCGTAGATACCTTGTTTGGTGAAGAGTCTAATAGTTTAAATAACAGCATTAATTCTTTATTTAATAACCTGCAAGAAGCAATGAATTTACCTTCTTCAACGGTCACGCGTTCACTTTTCTTAACTGATGCCCAAAACTTAGTTGATCAGATGGATCGTCTTTCGGGGATTGTTTTTGATCAGAATAATATTGTGAATGAACAGCTGAGTATCATGGCTGATGAAGCCAATAACCTAATCCAAAAGATCAGTGATTTAAATGACAAAGTGGTTGCCGTTGAGCTGCAATCTGGGATCACCAGTGGAAATTCAGTGGTTAATGAACGTGATGAAGCCATCAAAGATTTAGCGGAGCTGGTGGATATTGAGACATTAGATGGCCCGAACGGTGAAAAATTAGTTTTCCTAGGGTCAGGTCAATCATTAGTTATGGAAAATGGCACATTTAATACGTTTGATATGGATGGCGACCCAGATCCAAATATAAAAGAACTAAAATTAGATTCTCCAGATGGAAAAGCCATTGAATTAGATGTGAATATTAGTACGCTTCGAGGAAAAATGGGCGGCCTTCTAGCCTTCAGAGATGAAATATTACATCCGGCACAAAACCAGCTGGGGCAAATAGGCTTAGCGTTAGCTGACGCCTTTAATGAACAAAACAAAAAAGGTATGGACCTAGACGGCAATATTGGCGGAGATATTTTCTCTATTCCTACAGTAGGTGGATATGCCTATGCCGACAACACGGGTTCTGCTTCAGTCAATGCGACTGTTGAGGTTGGCAAAGGCGCTGAAATCCCAGCTACTGATTTTAGAGTGACTTTTACAAGTGCCACAACGGTCGAAATCGCTGCTGTAGACAGCAAAGGCAATGTGATAGGTACCCCATCAACAGCCAATGTCACAGCAGGAGTGATTGACTCAAGCACGATAACAAGTGGCGAGTCTTTTGGTTTAGAAATGAATGTGTCTGGTACAGCTAATACAGGTGATAGCTTCTTAATTAAATTAAATTCTACAGCCGCTTCAACAATGGAACTTGCTACAGAAAGACCTGAAAGTTTGGCATTGGCTTCCCCTATACGAACAACAACTGAAGCAAATAACACTAGCAACGCCACAATCTCTGTCGGCTCAGTAACTAATACGGGCACTGGCAGTAACTTTACAGCTTCGCCTCCAAGTTTGACTCAGGGTGATATCACTTTGACCAAAACAGGTAATGCCAATGAATACCAAATTCAAGATGGCAACGGTACAACTACATTTACGATTACACCGCCTGCTGAGAATATCCTAGCGCAAGCAGGCGCGCCTTATGATAGCTATGGTTTTGATTTTAACATCGATGGCACAGCGGCAACGGGTGACGTTTTTACTATTGAATTTAATACTGGTGGTTTTGACGACAACCGAAATGGTTTAGAGCTGGCGAAATTACCTTCACAGGAACTAGTTCGTCAGAATGTTGTCACCACGGCAACAGCAGACAATCTAAAAACATTTAATGAGGCATATGCTGGTCTAGTAACAGAAATTGGTGTAATTGCGAACCAAGCGAAAACCAATGGAGCCGCTTTTGAGGCACTTGCTGAGCAATCAGAAGCCTGGTTTGAGTCAATGTCCGGCGTTAATTTAGATGAAGAAGCGGCAAATCTATTACGTTTCCAACAAGCTTACTCTGCATCAGCGCAAATAATTACAACAGCTCGAACTGTGTTCGATACTTTATTAAGTGCAACGAGGTAATAAATTATGCGTTTATCTCATAATATGATTTTTAAAAATAACCTCAGTTCTATATTGAACAATCAGCAAGAGGTTAACAAAGCTCAAGAGCAGGTGACGACTCAAAAGCGCGTGTTAAGTGCTTCAGACGACCCTTCAGCTATGGCCCGAGCTTTATTATATGGTGATAAAATTCAGACAAATGAACAGTACACCAAAAACTTGACCATGCTAAAAAGCCGATTAGATACCCAAGAAGGGGTATTAGAGAATATTAAAGGTTCTTTAACACGTGCGCATGTGCTAACTGTTCAAGCGGGTAATGGTGCATTAACCAAACCGGATAGAGCTGCACTCTCAGAAGAGTTAAGTTCAATAAAAACCGCAGTGCTTGATTTAATGAATGCGAAGAGTGAAGACGGTCGTTATATTTTTTCTGGATACCAAGATAATACTAAGACTTTTTCTTTTGATAGTGCTAATGGTCGTTACGCATACAATGGTGACCAAGGGCAGCATAAGATAAAAGTGGCTGAGGGCGTAGAGATCAAATCGAGTGATAATGGCCTTGATGTCTTTGAAAGTGTAGAGCAGCGTCTTAATGTTGTTTCAAACACAGGCTTAACAGTAACAGGTGGTATTTCAAGTGCGTCGGTTTATGTTAAAGAGCAAGGTCCATTTGATGAGTTTCATAAAGTGAACTACAACCCTGATCCTGCTGCTCCTGTAGGAGCAAATACGTTTACTCTTGATATGACAACAGGCTCTCCAAACACCTACGTTCTTAGGCAGGGAGCAGTAGCTATTCAGACTGGTAACTTTTCCGGTACTCATGTTTCTGTAGCAGGTATGGATTTTAGTTTTGATACCATCGCTACAGGTACATTAGAGTTTGAACTGGCTCCTCCAGAAAAAGACAATGTGCTTAATACGTTGGATAACTTGATAACGACTCTGAATGATGTATCAATTCCTGATGCCGATTATAGGCAAGTTTTAGCAAGCTCAATGATAGGTATTGAAAATGCCAAAAATTTGGTTTCCCAAACTCAGTCAGGCTTGGGAGGAAGGCTAAATACGGCTACTAGGATTACAGAAGCAAATAGTGACTTAGACATAAATAATCAAATTGCGAAGGCGGAGTTAATCGAGCTAGATATGGCTGAGGCAATTACTGAATTGACAAAGCATGAAACGGCACTGCAAGCGTCTCAGGCAACTTTTGGTAGGTTATCTAATTTATCTCTTCTAGATTACATCCGGTGATTTCAATACGTAAGTCATTTAATGTTAAAGCTGTCAGATATTTGACAGCTTTTTTGTTTTAAGCATGAGAAAGAATAAATTCCCATATTTTGTATAATAAAAGCAATCGTTTAAAAAAGAGCTCCCACATTCTGAGTTTTAAAGCTACTACGAATTTAAAACCAAAAATGACAAATGAAACCTCAACAAATCAATAGGTTGAATATTTTCTTAAAAAAAAGCTAAAGGAATTTATTTGCCGCCCGATAACTTAATTAACCAAGCCGGAGATACAAATTTAATTGAAGGCTACCAGTTAATAAATTTGAGAGAAACTTTTAAAGTTACATTGGGAGAAAGATCATGGCACTTTATGTAAATACTAATGTTAGTTCATTGAATGCACAAAGACAATTAAATAACTCTAGCAATGCGTTAGATGTATCATTCAAACGTTTATCATCTGGCTTTCGTATCAACAGCGCGGCTGATGACGCAGCAGGTTTACAAATCTCTGACCGTTTAACTTCGCAAATTAATGGTTTGAATCAAGGTAATAGAAATGCGAACGATGGTATTTCTTTAGCACAAACAGCAGAAGGTGCACTTGATGAAGTAACAGCAATGTTCCAGCGTGTTAGAACACTATCTCAACAAGCCTCAAACGGTTCAAATACTGACGAAGATCGTTTAGCGGTTCAGGAGGAGATACGCTCTTTAATGGTTGAAGTAAACCGAGTAGCTGAAGATACAACCTTCGGTGGTCAAAACCTTCTTGATGGTAGTTATGAAGCAAGTTTCCAAGTGGGTGCTGATGCCGTTCAAACAATTGGTTTCAGTATGAAGTTTGTAGGCGGTACTGCCACTATTAATAGCATTGCTGCAAATGGTGGTTTTACGGTTTCAGGGATTGCAGGCGTAGCAAGCGCAGTAACAAATAAAGGTTTAACTACTTTAGCTGCGGGTGTATCTGAAATCAGCGGTGCTGCAATTGGTGCTACAGATGACTTTGCGACTCGATTCAGAGCTACTACAATAAGTGTTTCTTCACAAGGTAATGCTCAGTTTGTAATGGCTGGTATGGATTCAATGATTGCCGTAGTTGATAAAAAGCGTGCGGAGTTAGGTGCTGTACAAAACCGTTTCCAATCAACAATTAGAAACCAAGCTAATATTTCTGAAAACTTATCAGCTGCAAAATCTCGAATCAAAGATACTGATTTTGCTACTGAGACTGCAAACTTAACTAAAATGCAGATTTTACAACAGGCTTCACAAACAATTCTTAGCCAGGCAAATCAGCGTCCACAGGCTGCTTTAAGTCTTCTTGGATAATTAGGTAAGTAATGGAAAGGTGTCCGCACTTAATGGGGTATTAGCACGGACACCGAAATGGAAAGTAAAGCGGAGGAGCTTTTATTCCAAAGTTGTTCACGTAAACAATGAACATAAATATTTAAGCATATATTATGCCAATTTTATTGGTGATTTCTCTCAAAATTAAAAAGGAGGCGTTTGCCTCCTTTTTTATCTTCCAAATAAAGTCGTATATTTGCCTGGTAATCGCCAGAACTCCACTCTTACTTAAAGGTGCTTTTAAAACAGAAAGTATCGCATCTTAAAATGTAGTCATTTTACAAGTTGTTTCTTAATAATGAGTTGTATAATTTTGTTATTGGATAATGTTTAGCTCTCTCTGGCACACTCTTTGCTTTTTCTTAACTAACAAAATTTAATTTATACAAAACGGCAGGTTTTTGCCTTAATTGCTTAATTGCTCTTATGAAAGTTGCCACTTTGTATTTTCAAGCTATCCGCCAATTAGCGGACTTGTTAAGAGAGAGAATGAGTTATGGCTTTATATGTAAATACTAATGTGAGTTCGATTAATGCTCAGCGTCAGCTTCAAAGATCTGGTGTAGAATTAGATACATCTTTCAAACGTTTGTCATCAGGTTTAAGAATTAATAGCGCAGCTGATGATGCTGCTGGGCTACAAATTTCTGACCGCTTGCAATCTCAAATCCTCGGCTTAAATCAGGGGAATCGAAATGCCAATGACGGTATTTCACTGGCTCAAACTGCAGAAGGGGCAATGGATGAGATCACTACCATGTTTCAGAGAGTTAGAACCCTTGCTCAACAAGCTGCAAACGGGTCTAATACGGATGAAGACCGTTTGGCTATTCAAGAAGAAATTCGTCAGTTAACATCAGAGGTTAATAGGGTTGCGACAGATACTACATTTGGTGGCCAAAACTTATTAGATGGAACATATTCTGCGAATTTTCAAGTTGGTGCAGATGCGGTTCAAACAATAGGATTTAGTATGCAGTTTGTAGGTGGTACGGCTGCAATTAATAGTATTGCTGCAAATGATGGTTTCACTGTCTCGGGAATTGCTGGTGTTGCAAGTGCTGTCACGGCTAAGGGCTTAACTACTCTAGCAGCAGGTGTGTCTGGTATTAGTGGTGCCGCAATTGGTGCTACTGATGATTTTGCTACTCGATTAAGAGCTACTTCAATTAGTGTTTCAACTCAAGCAAATGCTCAATTTGTTTTAGCTGGTATGGATGCAATGATTGCTGTAGTTGATAAAAAACGTGCTGAATTAGGCGCTGTTCAAAACCGCTTTCAATCTACCATTCGAAACCAAGCTAATATTGCCGAAAACGTATCAGCCGCAAAGTCTAGAATTAAAGACGCAGATTTTGCTATGGAAACGGCTAAACTGACTAAAAACCAAATTCTACAGCAAGCGAGTCAGACAATTCTTGGCCAAGCTAACCAACGACCTCAAGCCGCATTAAGTTTACTTCAAGGCTAAAATTATTTATAGATAAAGCTAAAGCCATTTTATTTTTTGCCGATAGAGGATTTAGAGAACTAATAATAGGGCTCTAAACCCTCAAAATTACAGGGTAGGGGTATCCCGTAATTTTGCAGTTAAAAAATAAAGCGGAGGCTAATATGGCTTTATATGTAAATACAAATGTGAGTTCTTTGAACGCGCAAAGACAGCTAAGTAATTCAGCTAGCTCTTTAGATACATCTTTTCAAAGGTTATCTTCGGGTTTCAGAATTAATAGTGCAAAGGATGATGCAGCAGGTCTGCAGATTTCAAACCGTTTAACAGGTCAAATAAACGGCCTTACTCAAGGTACGCGAAATGCAAATGATGGTATATCGCTAGCTCAGACTGCTGAAGGCGCACTTGATGAAACGACTCAAATGTTTCAACGTGTCAGAACTTTGGCGCAGCAAGCTTCGAATGGTTCGAATACGGATGAAGACCGTTTAGCACTTCAAGAAGAGATTCGTTCACTGATGAGTGAAGTTAACCGAGTAGCTGAAGACACAACTTTCGGTGGTCAAAACCTTCTTGATGGCAGTTATGAAGCAAGTTTCCAGGTTGGTGCTGATGCCGTTCAAACAATTGGCTTCAGTATGAAGTTTGTAGGTGGTACGGCTACTATTAATAGCATTGTTGCAAACGGCGGTTTTACAGTTTCAGGTCTTGCTGGAGTAGCAAGTGCTGTAACGAATAAAGGCCTAACAACACTTGCTGCAGGTGTTTCTGAAATTAGTGGTGCAGCAATTGCTGGTACAGATGATTTTGCGACTCGATTTAGGGCTACTTCAATAAGTGTTTCTACACAAGGTAATGCTCAGTTCGTAATGGCTGGCATGGACGCAATGATTGCTGTAGTTGATAAAAAACGTGCTGAACTAGGTGCTGTACAGAATCGATTCTCATCAACTATTCGAAATCAAACAAATATTTCTGAGAATTTATCGGCTGCACAATCGCGAATCAGAGATACTGATTTCGCAACAGAGACTGCTAACTTGACCAAGATGCAAATTCTTCAACAAGCAAGTAGTTCAATACTTAGCCAAGCGAATCAGCGTCCGCAAGTCGCATTATCGTTACTAGGTTAAATATAACGATACGGCAAATCAGGGTGACGCCTTAGTAGATTTGTCGTATCCTAAACCTATTAAGCTTTCCTAGCTAAAGGGGGTTGGTATGAATGAAATTAATCCGAATAGCTTAAACACCACCAATTTTAATGTTAATCAAAATGCTTCTGGCGCAGATAGAGCAGATGAGCACGAAGTTAAAACATCAAACTTACTCATAGGTAAAGAGTTAAGTAAGAGTCCATCTTCAACAGAGCACAATGGTGAACTTTTTGCTGATGTGAAGGAAAACTTAGACAAACTGAATGAATTCCTTCCGTTGACATCCACCAATTTATCTTTTGAATTTGATGAACAAGGAGAGCCCCCCTTTATACGAGTTCGCGATAAAGGAAATGATGAGGTGATTCGCGAAATACCGTCAGAAGAGTTTAGGGAGGTGGCTAAAGCTCTAGAAGAGCTTGCCGATAAGTTAGTTAGTAAAGGTGTTTTTTTCGATAAAACAGCCTAATCAATTGGAGATAGTATATGCCTCTTATAACTTCAGCCGGTATAGGCTCAGGACTAGACTTAGAAAGCATTATTAAAGCGTCTGTAGACGCAGAAAATAGACCTAAATTAACAGCCTTTGCTAAGAAA
This sequence comes from Pseudoalteromonas sp. BZB3, assembly GCF_040104455.1. Classification (NCBI taxonomy): domain Bacteria; kingdom Pseudomonadati; phylum Pseudomonadota; class Gammaproteobacteria; order Alteromonadales; family Pseudoalteromonadaceae; genus Pseudoalteromonas; species Pseudoalteromonas sp. BZB3. The sequence continues at coordinate 35,039 of NZ_JBECOS010000014.1, forward strand.
GAAGAGTCTTTAAAGGTGGAGTTATCTGCTGTAGGCGAAGTAAAGTCGGCTATTTCCAAGTTAAATGACACGATTGAAAAGCTCGCCGATCCTGATAACTTTAGTAAACGCATAGCAAATATTAAGCAACCAGAAACGGGAGACTTAATATCTGTCACTCCGACATCTGATATTACGCCAGGTCAATTTGATGTAAAAGTTACGCAAATTGCTCAAGGTAGTCGAGCCGTATCGCAAGATGCGGCTTTTATGTCAGTGGATGATGTAGTAACTGCTTCAGGAGGTACGTTAACATTTACCGCTGGTGTTGGTAATACTTTTGATTTATCTGTAAGTGCAGGGGCTACTTTAGCTGACCTTCGTGATGCGATTAATAACGACACTAATAACTTTGGTGTAGTAGCTAATATAGTAAATACTGGTGGAGCGGCTGGCTCGAAGCTTGTATTAACATCAAATGTTACTGGTGAGAATAATGATTTAGTTATTTCTAGTGACACATCTGAAATGAATGCAATTGCATCTTATGATGCGACCACTAACCCATCGGGTGTTCAAATAGCAGCAGATGATGTTGCACAAGATGCCAAAATTACTGTAGATGGCATTGAAATTACGAGTGATACAAACACTTTTAAAAATGCAGTACAGGATATGACAATTAAAGTGTTGCGTGAAGGGGCTGCAGATGAGGTTGCTGAACTTAATGTTGCCTATGACAAAGATTCAGTTACAGCGCTAGTTGATGAGCTTATCGCAAACTATAATAACTTAATTGGTAATATTGGTTTTCAAACCAGAATTGGTAAACCGTTGAATGGGGATGCCTCTATGCGTTCTTTGAGTGCTCAATTGGTTAATACTTTATCTACTCCCCTTACTGATGCTGGCCCTTTTGGTTCAATTTTTGATATTGGTATTGGTGTAGACAAAGATGGGTATTTAGAAAAGTCTTCGCTAGTTAGAAGTTTAAATGATGCAATGGATGAAAACTTTGATGATATCGGCACAGCTTTTGCAGGTGATAATGGGGTTGCCAAAAAGTTAGAATCTCTATTAGGTAACTATATTGATTCGGATGGATTAATAAAACAAAGAGAAACGGACTTAAATGGGCAGTTAGATGATCTTAAAGATGATGTGATTTCACATGAGTACCGTATGGAGTCTTTTGAGCAGAGGCTTAGGAAGCAGTATGCAGGCCTAGACGTGCTTTTAGCGAATATGCAACAGACTCAGGCATATTTAGGGGCTCAATTAGCCAATCTACCCGGCTTTACTAAGAGTAAATCGTAAAGGTTAATATTATGTACAACGCAAAAGTTAAAAATTATCAAAAAGAAGCCCTAAAGACTCGAGTAGCTGGTGCTGACCGATACGAAGTCATCCAGATGCTAATGGGTGGAGCAATAGAAAAGTTAGTGCTTGCAAAAGTATCAATAGAAAAGCGTAATTTAGAAGCTAAAGCTGAGCATTTATCGAAGGCGTCAGCCATTATCGAAGCCCTTAGAGGCTGTTTAGACTTTGAAGTAGGTGGTGAAGTAACTGAGAATTTATATGCTCTTTACAGTTATATGATTGATAGACTTGTAGAAGCAACATTGCAAAATGACCCTGAAATAGTTCAAGAAGTATCTAATTTATTAAAAGAGATCAAGTCTGCATGGGATGCTATCCCTCAAGATATAAGAGTCCAGACATTACAGAATCACGGCTCAGATGCACATGTCGGGTAAAGAAGATAGTAAGTCAGTACATGAGTTGATGGAACAGTTTGATGAACTTATAGATAAAGATATCGAGCAAGCTGTAAGGGTATATGAGCGGATATGCAGCGAATTAGGTATTTTATTTAATGATCCAACAGTTGCAGATGAAGAAAAAGCTCGCTTTTACTACTACCACACTAGCTTATTAGAAAAAGTTGATACTAATCGTAGCAGTATTAGGCAAGATCTAATAAATCGCCAGAATAGTCAGAAAAAAATTAAGAAATACAAAAATGTCTAATAACTCGTCAAATAACGGTTCTATTTCAGAACAATTAAAAGCTCTTGAAACACAGATATCTCAAATTGAAAAACAAAAAAAAATAGAAGAAGAGTATATTGCCTCTGCAAATAAGATATTTGATAAAAATATCGCCGCATTTCAAGATTACTTTCCAGAAATAGCTGCAAAGTTTGCAGTGCATGATCCTAGTGAAAAGTTTGAGCTTTTCGCTACTGATTCTGGTCAGATTAATATAGTTGACTACGATACAGGTGTTCCTATGTATGGGGATAATCCCCTAAAACAAAGCATAGAGCAGGTAAAAGCTACGTTAGATAAGCCTATTATAGGTAAAGTTGATCATAGTGCGCTTTCGAGTATTGATAATGAAACTGGTTTTAAGCATATAACTCTTATGCAAGATATAGGCAAGGTTTACGATAAAGCCATATGTAATTTACCAGAAAATAATCAAGTCAGTAAAAAAATGCCGAGTATGATCATATTCGGCATTGGATTGGGCTATTTTTTGGATGAACTCATAAATCAAGTTACTGCATCTTACATATCGATAATGGAGCCTAATGAGGACTATTTTTTTGCGAGTCTATTCACGTTCGATTGGTCTAGTTTTTTAAAAAAAGTAGATAGTGATGGCAGCTTCTTATATATCTCAGTTGGAATATCAGAGCAGGAAATGTATGAATCTCTATATGAGAGAGCAAACCAAATTGGAGCGTTTAGTGTTTCGACCTCATTGTTCTATCAACATTATCCCTCAAAAATGATGAGCGACTTATTGAGTGAGTTTAAAGATAACTTTCATCAATTCTTTATGGGGTGGGGCTTCTTTGACGATGCTTTATTGAGTATCGCCCATACTGTGCAAAATGTAAAAAAGCCAATTTCTGTAATAAACACCGCGAATGAACTATCTAATACAAAACTGAATTTCCCTGTTTTCATAGTTGCAAATGGACCCTCTTTGGATAAAGACATTGAGGTTATTAGAGCTTTGCAAGGAGAAGCACTATTGATCTCTTGTAATTCTGCAACGACTGCATTGCTAAAAGAAAATATAATACCGGATTTTCATGTTGCTTTGGAAAGAACAAAAGCAACCGAAGACTTTTTGACTACTTTTATCCCAGAAGAAACAAGGAAAAAAATAAACTTACTTGTCTTAAACGTAATGTATCCCAATGTGTTAGATTTATTTGGTTGGTGTGGGGTTGGTTTGAAAGGTAATGAGTCAGGAACTTCATTATTTCATTACGCTGAGTTTATGAAAAATAACTCTATTACAACAACATTAGGGTTTAGTAACCCGTTAGTAGGTAATACAGCACTTAGCTTCTTTGGTAGCATGAACTTTAAAAATATATACTTTTTTGGTGTTGATAATGGGTATAAAGATCCAGAGCATCATCACTCAAAAAATAGTTATTATTACTCAAATGAAGGGAAAACCATACACTCACCATTACAGATGGGTAATAAATTAGCTGTTGAGGGGAACTTTGGCGGAACGGTGATAACAGATCACTTTATGCATACAGGTAAAGTACAAATGGAGCGTTTTATTGCTTCAAAAGAAGGTACTGGCATTGATGTATTTAATTGCAGTGATGGAACTAAAGTCGAAGGTACTCACCCCTTAAAGGCGACAGATATAATTTTGCCCAAAAGTACAGTTTCAAAAGATGCTATAATTAACTTTGTAAAAAATGAAATATTTCAACCCATTAATAATGGTAGTGACATTGAGTCATATTTAGATTTTGATGCATTCAAAAGTCTTTGTGAAACTTTAAGTGAAATTTTAAGCACCCCGATTAAGGATAGAGGAGAAGCATTAGAGCAAATCTTAAAAAGTTTAAGATATTTATTCTCATTTAAACAACATCCGAAGTACACGCACCTATATCTATTGATGGAGGGGGAGTCACTTTATGTATCTTCTGTATTACTTTCATTGCTATATAACTTTGGAGATGACCATGAAATCATTCCTCTGTACATGGAAGCGAGAGATTTATGGGTCAAGTTTATAGAAGAGGCTCCGGAAGAGTATGAGAGCAGATGGGATGTATTGAGTGACTATAGTTTTGATTATTCTAAACCGTCGGTATAGTGTCTATGATGAGCATTAATACAGAAAGGTTTACTGTAAGAACATTAACGGCTCAAGATGTAACCACGGATTATTTGCATTGGTTTTCTTCTCCTTTAACAGCGAAATATATCTCCTATAGGCCAGCAACCCTTTCTGAGCTTATTAATTATGTGGATACCAAATTTAAACAAGAAGACTGTTTATTACTAGGTGTGTTCCATAATGACACGCATATAGGGAATATAAAATATGAGCCTATTGATGTGGCGAAAGGGACTGCCATTTTTGGAATTTTAATTGGTGATGAAAAATGGCAAGGAAAAGGGGTTGCGTCGGAAGTTATTTTGGCTGGTAATAAGCTACTATGTAGCTTGTACTCAGTTGGAAAAATTGAGCTCGGAGTGGATAAACAAAACCTAGGGGCATTGTCCGTTTACAAAAAAGTGGGTTTCAAGGTTAGCCAAGATTTTGACACATATTTGATGATGGAGCTTTGTACTGATGGTTTATAGACTATAGCTCAGCGTCTTTTTACCCTTTAGCACATTTTGTATAACTGCCAGCTTTAAATAATAATTTGTAAATGCTCTTCGAATTCAATCATGAATCGATTCAAGGCCGTTTCCCTATTTTTAATAGGTTCTGTTTGTTTTTTAGGCATCTGTGCAATCGCTAAGTAAACCGTCTTTTTAGCCGAATCATCATGTGGGAACAGCATACGCTTCTTAATGGCTTTACGGATAACTGAGTTTAGTGGTTACTTTAGTTGTATAAATTGCCTTTCTAGTAACTTCAGGGTAATTTAAGCTATTGCTGACACTTTGCTTGTTATTGCGCAATGAGCGAGATATATTGGGGTACTTATTATCCCAACGTTACTCGAATTGGTCTATGCAGTGGCTAACCATTCTTGGCCTCCTCGTTATGAGTTTTCTAATACTAATTCTTTTCACTATAGGCGAGCTTCCTCCATTTTACCGATGAGGTCGGTAACAGTTATAGCCCACGATATATCGTGATATTTCGCCTGTTGCTTCTGATATATTTTTATAGCCTGCTATTGGCATTCACTCTATTTTAAAGCTTCTGCTCCTTAGGCGCATTTGCAACTCTGTAACTCCAAATTTAGTACAGCTCTTTCGTAGAATTTTATGCAGCCTCAAGATAACCAATTGGTGTCATATCGCCAAGTGAATCATAAGGCCGTTCATAATTATAAATAACTAACCACTCGTCAGTGATTTCACGTACTTCTTGCAGTGACTCAAACAAGTATAAATCTAGCACCTATTCACGATAACTTCGGTTAAACCTTTCAACAAAGCCGTTTTGATAAGGGCTAACCAGTTTTTAAACTCTAGCTTAATATTATTTTCCATCGCTCACGTTTCAAGCATAGTGGAAGTAAACTCTGGACCATTATCTACTCTAATTTGTTTTGGTTTACCGCGCTAAGCTATGACCTGTTTCAATGTCTTAATCATTCTTTCAGCGGTTAAACTGGCATCTACCTCAATCGCTAATGCTTGTCGATTGAAGTCATCAAGTACATTCAATGTTCTAAATCGGTGGCCATAACTTAATGCATCACTCATAAAGACCATTGACCAAGATTCATTATGTTGTGTTGGAGCACTTAATGGCTCCGGCGTTTTTGTTGGTACACGGCGCTTTCCTTTACGTCTCAAGTTAAGCTTTAGCATGTTGTAAACTCGTTCAACACGCTTCTTATTCCAAGGTTTTCCCTTGTTACGAAGCCTTTTAAATAGTTTGGGCAGCCCCAACCTTTGGTGACGTTCGACTAACGCTAAAAGTGCGTCGATAACTTCATCATCGGATGGCCGTTTATGTTTATAATAGAAAACTGAGCGGCTTAGCCCTGCCACTTCACAAGTAAATACGACGCTGACGTTAAATTGAGCTCTCAAATGTTCAACCCAAGCTCTGCGCTTACTTGTTTTTACAGCTTTTTTGCGATGACATCCTCAAACATCGAGTGCTTTAAGCTCAGTGCAGCAAACATATCTTTTAGTCTACGGTTTTCTTATTCAAGTTCTTTAAGGCGTTTTACATTTGAAGCTTCCATACCCCCATATTTTGAGCGCCATTTGTAAAAGCTACTCTGGCCATTACCATATTTACGGTACACTTCAGGGACGGGAACACCAGACTCTGCTTCTTTGAACATGCTGACAATTTGAGTTTCAGTGAACTTACTTTTTCTCATCGTAAATTTTCCTATTTTAGTTAATGGAAAATTCTACTTATGAACTGTTTCATTTTTTGGGGGAGTTACACCACGACGAGATAAACTATTGTAAGTCTATATAAGCGATGAAGAGTAATATTTGACTTTGATTTATAGAACATAAATTGTTCACTTTGGTACAGGTGATTGAAAAGTGAAGTAGTGGATCCTTTCTTGCTTAATATCTAATATATTTCGCCATATTGTCGATATAATAATTATCAACTTTCAATTTGGGTATAGTTTTCATATGTCATTAAAAAACAATTCTGGTGCACAGTTATGGGAAAAAGCAAAAAAAATTATCCCTGGCGGTAATCAGCTGTTATCAAAACGCGCTGAAATGTTCTTACCTAAACAGTGGCCAGCTTATTATAAGAAAGCAAAAGGCTGTGAAATTTGGGACTTAGATGATAATCATTACTTAGATTTTTCTATTATGGGTATTGGCACATGCTCTTTAGGTTATGCTCACCCTGATGTTACTTGCTCCGTTGTAGATGCTGTGCAGTCAGGTTCAATGACCAGCTTAAATTGTTATGAAGAAGTCGAACTAGCTGAAAAATTAATAAGTATACATAGTTGGGCTGAGGGAGTTCGATTTACTCGTACCGGTGGTGAGTCGTGTGCTTTAGCTATACGTATTGCTAGGTCTTATTCAGGAAAGAATAAAGTGGCATTTTGTGGTTATCATGGTTGGCATGATTGGTATCTAGCAACAAACTTATCATCGGGTGATAAGTTAAAGGACCAGCTTTTGCCAGGATTAGCACCTAGTGGAGTGCCTGCGCAATTACAGGATACGGCACTGCCTTTTAAAGAAGGCGATATTGAAGAGTTTAAACGCATTATTGCTGAACATGGAGATGACCTAGGTGTTGTTATGATGGAGGTGTTCCGCCATGGCATGCCAAATATGGAGTTTATTCATGAAGTGAAAGCACTCTGCGAGTTGAATAATATAGTTTTGATATTCGATGAAATTTCCTCTGGTTTTAGACTAAATACTGGAGGAGCTCATTTATTATTCGATATAGAACCTGATATCTGTGTTTTAGGAAAAGCCATGGGGAATGGGCATCCAATAGGCGCGGTTATTGGAAAAAAAGTGATTATGGATGCTGCGCAGAAATCTTTCATAAGCAGCTCTTATTGGACAGAACGAGTTGGGTTTGTTGCGGCTTTGGCTACATTAAAAGTGTTTGAAGAGCAAAATGTGTGTGAGCAGCTTCAAAGCATAGGACAAGATTTAAAAACTCAAATGAGTCAGGTTTGTGAAAAACTTGATTTTAACTTAAAGATAATTGGTGTTGATAGCGTGCCAATTCTTCTTTTCCCTACTGAGCAGGCGTTGACCTTAAAGACTCTTTATACTCAAGAGATGCTAAAAAGAGGGGTACTTGCCAGCAATGTTATCTATGTCTCTTTGGCGCATTCTAAGGAGAAACGCCGTATATTCGTAAAAGCATTTACAGATGTTATTTCTCTTTTAAAAAGAGCACTAGTTGAAAATAAAATTGAAAGTTTATTAGAAGGGCCTGTTTGTCATAGTGGTTTTGAGAGGTTGAACTGATTATGGGCAGAACAGTTGCCTTTATTCAGGCTAGAATGGCATCAACACGTTTGCCAAATAAAATTTTAAAAAAAATGAATGGTATTAGTGTAGTTGAGCATTTAATTTCGCGGTTAAAAAAGTCTCTGCTCATTGATGATATTGTAGTTTTGACGTCTACTAATATCGAAAATCAGCCCCTTTGTGACGTGTTATATGAAAAAGGGATACCATTTTTCCGTGGTAGTGAAAACGATGTGCTCGAAAGGTTCTATCTCGCCAACCAACATTATCAGGCTGACAATATTGTCAGGCTCACGGCAGACTCTCCGTTTATATGTTCTGAAATCATTGATGAGTTAATTGAAGAGTTCAATCAAAAAGATGCACAGTATGCATATCTAAGTGAACGATTTGCTGAAGGTGTTGATTGTGAAATCATTAAAGCAACAACTTTGAATGAGGTGGCTAAAAAGGCAGAGCGAGCATCCGAACGAGAACATGTAACCTTGTATATCTTTAATAACCTTGAAGAGTTTAATGTTATTGAGTTACAAAATGAAACTGATGATAGTGGGTATCGTTTTACTCTAGATACTTTGGATGACTGGCAAGTTATAAAAAAGGTGGCAGAGTATTTTTCTGATAACAGTACAAAAGTTACTTATCAAGATATTAAGTTGTATTTTGATACTCATCCAGACGTATTTCTTATAAATAACCATGAGATCCGAAATGAAGGGCTCGCAATTTCATTGCTAAAAGAACAGGAAAAATATGACTAAGGCAGCTTCCATAGTAATAAATGAGCGTATTATAGGTGGTGAATCGCCATGTTATATTATTGCTGAAATGTCGGCTAATCATGGTGGAGATATTAATAAAGCCATTGACCTTATTCACGCCGCTAAATCAGCCGGTGCTGATGCGATTAAACTGCAAACTTATACAGCGGATACAATTACGCTCAACTGTGAGAAACCTGACTTTTTACTTCCTTCTGGTAATGCTTGGGAATCTCATAAGTCATTACATGCTCTTTATCAAAAAGCATACACGCCGTGGGAGTGGCATAAGCGACTATTTGAAGAAGCTCAATCACTAGAGTTAGATATTTTTTCTAGCCCTTTTGATTACTCCGCAGTGGATTTATTAGAAAGTTTAGGTACACCGGCCTACAAAGTTGCTTCACCGGAGATTACCGATATTGGATTGTTAGCGTATATAGCTAAAACGGGCAAGCCAGTAATTTTATCAACTGGCGTTGCCAATTATTCTGATATAGAACTTGCTGTAAATACTTTGCGAAGCAATGGTTGTAATGATATCGCAATATTAAAATGTACAACCGCTTACCCTACACCTTTAAACGAATGTAATCTTAATACTATTCCTGATATTTCCAAGTCATTTAATTGTGTTTCAGGGTTATCAGATCATACAGAAGGTAACATAGCGCCAATGACAGCAGTTGCATTAGGTGCAAGTATCATTGAAAAACATTTTATAAATGATAGTCAAGATGAGTCTGTTGATGCATTTTTCTCGTTAGATTGTGATGAATTTAGAGTCATGGTAGAAAATGTACGCCAAGTAGAAGCTGCATTAGGCAAAATTAATTACCAAATAACTGAGTCAGCTCAAAAAAACATCTTAGCAAAACGGTCACTATACTTTTGTCAAACATTGCCAGAGGGGCATGTAATCACTGAAGCAGATATTCGTTCAGTTCGCCCAGGTTTTGGCGCGCATCCTAAATACTTACCACAGTATATAGGGCAGACACTGAATAAGTCGGTTGAATATGGTGACCGAGTGACACCAGATATTATCCTCGGTCAAATTGAGGGGTAAAAGTATGAGTAATAGTGTTGTAGTTGGTGGAGGAATTTGTGGGCTATTAGCTGCCTACCTACTAAAGAAAAAAGGACATAATGTTACTTTAATTGAGCAGGCACAGAAGTGTGGAGGTTTATTAAATTCTGTTCAGGATAGTAAAAATAATTATTATGATCAGGGGACACATATTCCAAATCCAACAGGCGTAGAGCTGTTGGACAAGTTTTTGTTTGGATCTGCAGAGTCAAGAGTAGCTAATTGGCACCATATCCCGGTTCTGAAAACAGGAAATTTTTTTAAGGGCTCTTGGGATTTAGAGACTCAGACAATCGATGCACGAAAGCTTGGCCAAGAGAAATATGAAAGGGGCTTGGGTCAATTAATTTCCAACACTACTCTGCCTTCAGACACAAACATAGAGGGTTACTGTAAAAATTCAGTAGGAGAGGTATTTTTTAATTCATTAGTAAAGCCTGTCATTGATAAGTTATATGGTGCACAAGATGACTATACCAACCTCACGGCAAAAAATAGTATTAACTATTTTGGAGCTACTAGATTGTTAGCCCTAGACCCAGAAATGACGTCTATACTTAAGAAGCAGCCTGTTTATGCTCCTAGACTTGGCTTTCATACGCATAGTGATTATCAAGCTTGGATGAATCAAGAAGGAGTTGAAGAGTCATTATATTTTTATCCAAAATCAGAAAAAGGGTGTCAATATTGGATTGACGACTTAGTCAAAAAAGTGGCTGACAGTGGTGTGCATATTCTAAATAATGCAAAGATCACTGGATTAAAAACAAAAAATAAACAGATAAGTGAAATTCAAATCAATGGAGAAGACCTTATTCAATGTGACTGGTTATATTGGAGTGCCCCTCCAGCTTTTGCTTTAAAGTTTTTGATTGACGATTCAAATGGCTACCGCCCAAAACTTCGCACAGCCAATATATTCCATTTTACGCTTGATAAACCTCTACTAAATACAGAATCTCATTATCTGTGGAATTGGGATTCGAGCTCTGAAATATTTCGTATAACATTGTATCCAAATTTAAGTGATACAAAGAAAAACTCAATTACTGCGGAAGTATTAAGTGATGCGGAGCAAGCGGACTCAATTGATGAGAATAAAATCTTTGAGGATCTAATTGCTATGCAATTGATCGATCCTGAATCAAACATAGTCTCTTCATTACGGCAAACTATTCACCACACTTTCCCTGTACCAACTCATGAGTTTTCGCAACACGTTACACAACAGTTTGAGTTATTACATAACCTAGCTGATAATATTACGGTGTCAGGGCGATTTGGAGGTAAGTTGTGGTTATTAAATGATATTTTTCATGATACCTATAATAGCATTACAAATAAATTTGGTCCCATGAATGATTAGCCGACTTGTTTTTATATGTGATGGAAATAAAAAAGTCGGCTTTGGGCATTTGTCTCGTTGCTTAACTATGGCTATAGCATTGGCAGAAAGTGCCTTAGAGATTTATTTTTATGGGGAGTTAAATATTCAAGCATCTGAACGAGTAGACAAAGCCGGTTTTGCGACTTTAGAGGCTTTAAACTTAGATGACCGTACAGCAGTAATAGTTGATTGTTACCAGCAAACTGAAGCTAGCTTATTTGCGTTAAAAAAACAGTGTGCAAACCTACTAGTTGTAGATGATTTTGACAATTATAGATTCGAGTTTATTGATCTAATTATAAATGCCAGAGTGTGCGCGGAAAGATTTGTAAATTCAAGTGATAAACACATTTTAGGCGCTCAGTTTTTTCCTTTTAGCCCTAACCTCAAGCAAGTAAGAGAGTATAAACTTCAAAGAGTTCATGAGATATCTAAAGTAACGAATGTCCTGCTTATTATAGGCGCGTCAGATCGGTTTTTCATCACCGATACTGTGCTCATGGCGATAGACCAAATACTTGTTGGTGCACAAATTACAGTGTTAGCGGGCAGTAAGCCCAACGTTGATCTAAAGCATAATACCCTGCGTTATCACAGCTTCGTTAACAATATTGCAGAGTATTATAGCTCGCATGATGTGGTCATTAATGGAGGGGGCTCTGTTAAGTATGAGTCTGGTTTTTGCATCCTGCCAAATGCGGCAATTTCGCAGACACAAGAGCAAAGAGACGATACTATTATTTTAGCCGAGCAGAAACTTTGTTTTGATCTGGGTTTAGCGGAAGAAGTACACGTTGAGGAACTGGTGAATAATTTGAAAACCTTTTTAAGTGATGAAGAGCTTAAAATGCAACTGAGGCATATGCGTCAGTATTACAATACCGAATCATTAGAGGCTCTTGTAAAGTCGATTGAACAGGTGTTAGATGTCAGATATTGAGAAAAAGAGACAAGCTTGGCACGAACAGGCACAAGGCGATAATGCGCAAAAGCAAGTGGCACGATTAGCCGAAAATAATATTTGGACTTTGCTCGTTGAAAACATAAATTTGAATTTGGAACTCAGTGGCGATGAAACACTCTTGGATGTAGGATGTGGTAATGCTTATCTGTTGTCAAGGTTGAAAGTAACACCTAAAAACATTTATGGAATGGACTTTGCTGAAAACATGATTAGTGAAGCTAAGAAGCGTTTACCTGAAGGAACATTTTTGCAAAGCGAGGCAAATGAAGTCCCTTTTAAAGGACCGTTTCAGCGAGTTTTAAGTTATAGTATTTTTCATTATTTCCCAGATTTAGAGTATGCAAAACAGGTTTTAATAAAACTTATTGCTATAACAGACTCGAAGGGGCAAATCCTAATAGGGGATTTACTTGATAGTCGCTTCGAAGAGGAAATCAAATCTGGTAGTGACTTAACAATTGAAGCCTCATTACCTGTCATCCACCGATATTCTCAATGGCTCTTCATTGATATTTCAAGCTTGAAGAAATGGCTTGAACAGCAGCCACGTGTTGCATATGTAGATGTGATTAATCAACCGAGTGAGTTTTCATTGTCATGGTACCGAAAAGACCTGAAGATCACCTTAAAGTAGCTCTTCAAGAACAATTTAATATGCCGCATAGCTTGATAACGCGTTCAGGTAGTGTGGCGATTATTCTTGCAATGCAAGCAGCAGGTGTTTCACTCGGTAGCCAAGTTATTATCCCAGCAAGCTGTTGTCCAATCGTCATGTATGCATTACAAATGGCTGGCTATCAGACTGTTTTAGCAGATGTAAACCTTAATACTCTAAATAGTGACTTATCGCACATTGAAGCAGTAATAAATGAAAATACTGCAGCTATTTTAGCCGTTCATGCCTATGGACGAGTTTGCGATATCGAAAATATAGTCAGATTTTCGAAACTAAGAGGTATCATCGTTATTGAAGATGCATGCTTGGCTTATGGTGGGCAAGTGAACGAACGTCCAATTGCAAGTTTTGCTGATATAAGTGTTATTAGCTTTGGATATGATAAACCGATTGCTCATGGAGTGGGTGGAGCAATATTATTTAAAGATGACTTACAGGCGAAAAATGCGAGTATAATTTTAGAAAAAAATATCTTTTTTCAATTCCCTAATCATGCACGTGATTTTAAGGGGATAGCGAATGAAGTGAAGTCATTAGCTGCAGGCACAAAACAACGTATTGAGAATGTACTAGAGATTGATAATTTGGTGAGTAACCCATTATTTAAAAAGTTATCAATGCCATATAATATTAATTATTGGCGCTACCCTCTATTGATCGAACCGACATTACGCGCAAAGTTTATTGAATTTGCTAAAGCTCGAAATCAGGTTTTTACATGTCATTACCAAAGCTTGGGTGCACTACTTACGAATAGTCAGGTGCCAAATGCTGATCATATCGGGAAAAGTATTATTAATGTGTTTGTTAAGCCCCAAATTTCAAAGCAAGAAATAAATATTATGGCAAAGATTATAAATGAGTTTAATGATGACACCTGAGCAATTGAAAGTTTATTATCAGCAACTGTATAAACAACATGGTGATACTCCGGCTTCGGTTCAGCATGTATCTCGAAGTGCTCAAAATGTGCGATTTAAAATTTTCCATGAATTTATTGATAATCAAAGCAGTGTGCTGGATCTCGGGTGCGGCCTAGCTGATTTTTTAGTGTATTTAAGGCAAAACAATCATCAGGGGCATTATTTAGGTTGTGATTTCGTAACTGAGTTTATTTCTAGGAATAATCAAGTATTTATGGAAGATGAACTCAGCAAGTTTTACGAATTAAACCTTTTAGAAGCAGATTTTCCGCAGGGATATGATGTGGTGGCAATGAGTGGCATTTTTAACAATGTGCTTACTTGCAATGAGGTTTTTTTAATGAAAACGCTTGAGAAGGCTTTTGCTGTTGCGAATCATACAGTCATATTCAATGCGCTCTCATCCTATGTTGAGTATCAAGATGATACGCTTTTCTATGTTGACCCAATAAAACTATTTCATCATGTTAAGAGTCATTTAACGCCATTTGTTCAATTAAAACACGACTATGTGACTAAGCCGGATGGTTTTCCTTATGAGTTTACAATGGTTTTGAAAAAAGTAGGTGACTTACCATGATATTGGCCGTCATGCAGCCCACTTACATGCCTTGGATAGGGTACTTTGATCTGATTGATAGTGCTGATAGGTTTGTGTTTCTTGACGATGTAAAATTAGAAAAAAGTGATTGGCATGTGAGGAATAGAGTTAAAAGTGCTCAAGGTGCGCTCATGCTCAGCCAGGTAGTATCGACCCCAAATGGACGTATGGATAGCATCATTAGTGAGACAGAGTTTAAAGTAGGTCACCCTTGGCGAAAAAAACACCTTAAATCAATAGAGATGAACTACCGGCAGGCTCCATTTTTCTCGGAATTCTTTTCGGAATTAAAGCATTATTACCTTAATGGCAGTGACAATTTAGCAGATTTTAATATTGGTTTGATTAAGTTCTTTCTAAAGAGGTTAGAGATAAATACGCCCATAGAGCGTACTTCTCATATGTTAGATATTGAAGGGGCGAAAGACATACGCTTGGCAAACTTATGTGCTCATTATTCTGCGGGTATTTATTTATCTCCGCTTGGGGCAAGGGATTATATTGAAAAGCATAACCCTGGAGGAGCACTTGGTAGAGCAGGAGTCGACGTATACTATCAAAACTTTAAACACCCTGAATATTCACAGCTGTATGAGCCTTTTATTTCTCATTTAGGGGTCTTAGATGCTTTGATGAATCTTGGTAGTGAACAGACGAAGTCAATCATCAAAAGTGGGCACAGGCCTCCAATACATTACAAGTCATTTTATTAGTAAAGTTAACTGTATCGTTACAGTTTCCAGTGTGCTGGGTTTGTCAGAGCTTGGTCTTTAGAACTTAAGACGGGTAAGTCGCAAATGCCAGCATCTGATATTTTGCTATAAGCTTCTAAAATTTCTTCAAGCTGTTGCTCCGAGTTTACTCCTATTACAATTTTATCTATGAGAGGTTCGTTTAATGTGTACAGCATGGCCAGCTCAAGCTTCGAAATCGAATGTTGTTGAGCAATGTGAGTAAATTCTTCTAATTGTTTGTGCCAAGGTGAAAAATAGCTAGGTAAGTCTTCCGACTGCATTAGTAAAAGACCTTGTAAAAAGCATGAGCGAGCATGTATTTCGACGTTGTTCTTTTTAAACCTTTCTAAGTAGCCAGAGTCTTTAAAAAAAGTATCAAAACAATTAAACGGGATCTGAATTAGATCAATGAAGTCATCCTTTAACAAATCATCAAAATTGCCGTGGCTATAGAGTGATATACCTGTTTTTTGAACTATATTATCATTTTTGAACTGATTCAAAGCTTGGCATAAAATAGTTACACCTTCTTTTTTGATGTCTTTCGCTGCATGGAACATGACTCCATATAAGTTATCTGTATTTAAATTAGCTAAACTTTTTCTTAGGAGGTCAAGGTAATGCTCACAGTCATCTTGACTGAATACTTCATGATTTAAAGGAGGAAGCTTGGTTACAATGCGACAATACCTCGTGAGTGCATTTAACTTTCCTAACACTAGCTCACTGTCACCATAAGCACTGGCGGTATCAATAACGTCAATTTGATTATCAACAGCTAATTTTAAAATCTTTTCCACTTCTTTTAGATTAGGTTTTCCTTGCTGATTGCTTACGCCATAATTCAATCCAAATTGCACACTTCCTAATGCGAGCTTCATAGTAATCCTCGAAGTGTATCAATAATAAATAATTGCTCACTTTGAGTTAGGTTCGGGTGAAGTGGGAGAGTGATAGCCTTGGAGTAATATATTTCAGCATTCGGAAAATCACCTTTATTAAACCCAAGTGCTTGATAGTAAGGCTGAAGGTGAATAGGAATATAATGTAGATGTGCTTGAATACTATGCTCTCTCAGTGCTGATATAATTTCTTTTTGCGAATTTGAGGCTTGTTCATCTAATTTAACGATATAAAGATGATAAGCGCTTTCAGTACTTACATCTTGGCTAAGGTGCAGCACGTTTTCAGGTAAAAGAGTATCGTATTGCTTAGCTAAGTAATTACGTTGTTTTACGAATTTATCTAATCGTTCTAATTGACTTATCCCTAATGCTGCCTGTAACTCAGTCATACGATAATTGTAACCGAGTGATTGTTGTTCATAATACCACGGACCGTGGCTGACTTCTTGTAGCTCTTCAGTGATGTTAGTAACACCATGAGAGCTAAATTTTTTCATTTTGCGAGCAACGTTACTATTGTTGGTTAATGCCATCCCACCTTCTGCAGATGTGATGATTTTTACAGGATGAAAACTAAATACTGTAATATCACTATAAGCACAGCTGCCAACTTTGTGGCCTTGATAACTTCCCCCTACTGCATGCGAGGCATCTTCAATGATATAAAAGCCATATTGCTTTGATAGAGCATGAATTTTTGCCATATCACAGCTTTGACCGGCTAAATGAACAGGGATGACTATTTTTGGTAATTGGCCTTTAGATTCTGCTATTTGTAATTTTTTTTCTAGGGCAGTGACAGACATATTCCCAGTACTAATGTCAATGTCAACAAAATCTACTTTAGCGCCACAGTAGAGAGCACAATTAGCAGATGCGACAAAAGAAATAGGAGAAGTCCAGACAATATCACCTTTTTGTGTGCCTAAAGATAAGCATGCTATGTGTAATGCTGAAGTAGCACTGTTAACTGCAACTGCAAACTCAGCAGAACAGTATTTGGCAACAAGGCTCTCAAACTCAGGCACTTTTGGACCTTGAGTTAAAAAGTCTGATTTTAGAACTTCGACAACAGACTGAATATCTGAATCAGAGATATCTTGTTTGCCATATGGGATCATTTTAAGGCCTCGTTGTTAAAATCCGTAATCTCTTTAACAGTCATAAAGTGAGGGTTATCAAGAGAGTTATACTCAAAGCCAGGATCAACAGCCTTACCTTTTTCACCTATTGCATTAATAGTAAAGTCATTACTTCTGCTACTAAACTTTATACCAGGGGCAATCACAAAGTGGTCTGCATACTCGTATGTATCAAAACAAAGGTCAGAAGGACACATAACTTCATGAAGTTTTTCACCAGGACGAATGCCGGTAATTTTTTGCGGTATGTTTGGTGCCATTGCAGTGGCTAAGTCGGTGATCTTGATAGAAGGGATCTTCGGAACAAAAATTTCCCCACCTAACATTCTTTCAAAGTTTTTAAGAACAAAATCAACGCCCTGCTGTAAACTTATCCAAAAGCGGGTCATGTCTGCATGGGTAATAGGAATGTGATCTTTGCCTGCATCAATGAACCTTTGGAATACAGGAACAACAGACCCTCTTGAGCAAACTACATTACCATATCTAACAACTGAAAAGGTTGATTTATGGCCTCCTGCAATGTTGTTGGCGGCAACAAATAGCTTATCTGAAGCGAGCTTTGTAGCGCCGTATAGATTGATGGGGTTTGCCGCTTTATCTGTTGATAAGGCAATGACTTTTTCAACATCGTTATCTAGTGCTGCTTCAATGACGTTTTCTGCACCATTTATATTGGTTTTGATGCATTCCATAGGGTTGTATTCTGCTGCAGGAACCTGTTTAAGCGCGGCCGCATGTATAACAAAATCTACGCCTCTCATTGCCCTTTTAAGCCGGTCTTTGTCTCTAACGTCACCAATAAAATAACGCATGCAGTCATCATTATAGTCTTGCTGCATTTCAAACTGTTTAAGTTCATCTCTTGAAAAGATAATGATTTTTTTAGGGTTGTAGCGCTCAAGTAATGTCTTCACATACTTTTTACCAAAAGACCCTGTTCCGCCGGTTATTAAAATGGTTTTGTTATCGAACATAGTTATCCACCAAAAGGTGCAATCTTTTCTTTACACTCATAGAATAAGGTATGAGTATGAAATTGAAAAAATACGCCTAAAAAAGCTATTACTCAATACTTTATATTACCTTTCATCAAATTGCAGCTTTTGCGCAATAGCAATTGGCTAATTTAGTATAGAAAGGTGACTTTTCAACCGATTCTGCATAATATTTATTGCGCGATAACACCTAAGATGGGGAGGAGTTATGCAAATCAATTCACCGAGTGCTGGTTTTTTAAATAAAACAGAGCAAACATCCAACAAGCTTTATGAACAGTTGACAACAGGTAAAAAAGTCAACTCTGCGGCTGATGATGCAGCTGCACTGCAAATTATTAATAGGCTTACCTCAGAGCAAGAAGGTTATAGCCAATCAGTAAGAAATGCTTACGATGGTATTTCCCTTTCTCAAACTGCTGATTCAGCACTATCTGGGGTAGGTGATGCTGTCTCGCGTATTAGAGAGTTATCTGTTCAAGCGGGTAGTGGAACACTCACTGATTCAGATAGACAAGCGCTTCAAGATGAAGTGAGTCAACTTCAGACTCAAATAACAGAAACCTTTGAAAATACGACATTTGGTGGTAAAGCCATTTTCAATGGTGAAGACACGAGTTTTCAAGTTGGGCCAGATGCAAATATTACGCAAAGCGTTAATGCGTCGGATGGCAGTTTTGCTAGTGCTATTCTAAGTGTAGATATCTCTACTCAATCTGGGGCTCAAGCTGCTATTACTGCTGCGGATGATGTATCAGAAAGTCTTAATAGTCAGCGAGCTGAATTTGGTGCATTTGAGAATACCTTAAGTAGTACGATTCGTAGCCTAGGTACACAGCAATCAAATATAGCGCAAAGCCAAAGCCGTATTCAAGATACGGATTTTGCGCAGGCAGCATCGCAACAAATTGCCAATGATATTTTATCTCAAGCATCGATTGCTTTACGAGGCCAGGCGAATCAATCTGCCTCTTCTGTTTTAGGCCTTCTTTAACTCATTGATGTATATATCAATACAAAAGTATTGATATACCTCATACTTAGTGGCATTTTTTTGGCGATAGAGTCAAAAACTTGCCACTTAGGTATTGCATCCCTGACATACTCCCTTACAATCTTTTATTAAGTCACATTGATAGAAGCATTGGACTCCTTAAATGGTTTTAATCTTAGATAACAATAATAATCGCGCGAATGGTTTATCAGCTGCTCTTAACTTTGTAGGGCAACCTGCGCAAATGGTTTCTGAAAGTGATTTTCAGAAAGAGATGTCTAAGACTAAAGATGCCATAGTCGTCCTCGGTGCCCTTGCAGAGCTTGATCACGAACAAGTCATTAAAGCCTCTCCTGCGACTCCATTTTTGTTAATAGGCGAAACGCTCAAACCACTTTTAGATCTCGCTAACGTCATTGGTTTAATCTCAGAGCCATTTATTCATGATGTAACCATGCAATTGTTGCATGATGCTCAGCAATACCTTCGAATGCTACCTAACAAAGCTGATGCCACAGCAGGCAAGAGTTTCGATGGTTTAGTGGGTGAAACTGAGGCGGTTAAGCAAGTTCGCTTTTTAATTTCACAAGTTGCGAAAACTGATGCCAATGTATTGATTTTAGGTGAATCAGGCACAGGTAAAGAAGTCGTTGCACGAAATGTTCATCTTTTATCCAAAAGAAACTCAGGGCCATTTGTGCCGGTGAACTGTGGAGCCATTCCTGGTGACTTATTAGAGAGTGAATTATTTGGTCATGAGAAAGGCGCTTTTACAGGGGCGATTTCAGCACGAAAAGGCCGCTTTGAACTCGCTCAAGGTGGTACCTTATTCCTAGACGAAATTGGTGATATGCCATTGCAAATGCAGGTAAAATTGCTTCGAGTGCTGCAAGAGCGTAGTTATGAGCGAGTGGGCGGTACAAAAGCAATTCAGGCTGATGTTCGAATCATCGCAGCGACTCACAGAAATTTAGAAACCATGATAGAAGGTGGCAAGTTTCGTGAAGACTTATTTTACCGTTTAAATGTTTTCCCAATCGAAAATCCTTCTTTGCATGAGCGCGCAGATGATATTCCACTGCTATTAAATGAGCTTATGCGCCGCGTGCATGAGCAAAGTGGTAGCACAGCTAAGTTTACAGAGCGTGCAATTGAGAGTCTCAAAGCTCACCCTTGGCCTGGTAATATTCGAGAGTTGGCTAACCTTGTTGAGCGTATGGTGATTATGTTCCCTGAAAAGGTAGTTGACGTCACTGATTTGCCGACTAAGTATCGCCATATTGAAGTTGAAGCATTTGAGCCTGAGTATCCTGAAGAGTTGCTTGAAAAAGATGCGTTTAACGAGCTATTTAGTAGTGGCTTTAGCGACTATGATGAAGAGTCGGTTGAGTTTGACTCTGGGTTCGATGACTCTGCAAATCAGTTTGGCCTGTTGCCAGATGAAGGCATTGAATTAAAAGAGTACTTGGCTGAATTAGAAGTGAGTTTAATTACGCAAGCTTTAGAGCGAAACGACTACGTGGTGGCCCGTGCAGCTGAAATTCTAGGGGTTCGTCGTACAACACTGGTAGAAAAAATGAAAAAATATAATTTAAATAAAGACTAAACCAACTACCCATAGATATTGGTAACTGAGCCATTGAATTATAATAAAAAGCGCGTTTAATACGCGCTTTTTACTTTTCTATATTTTCTGTTTATTACATAAGCTCTTTTGCAAAATCTTTATCGCGGTATAGATCAATGATTTCTTGCTTTCGAAAGCAGGCATTATCGTGATCGTTGACCATACCACAAGCCTGCATATGCGCGTATACTGTAGTTGGACCTAAAAACTTAAATCCGCGTTTCTTTAAATCTTTGGCGAACTTTTCACTGATCTCGCTGGTGGCAGGGTAATCGTCTCTGCTATGTATTTGATTCACGATCGGCTTATTGTTAACAAACTGCCATTGGTATTTTGCGAAGCTACCAAACTCTTGCTGTATCTTTATAAATGCCTTGGCATTATTGATTGTCGCCGCAATTTTTAATTTGTTGCGAACAATGCTTGGCTCAGTCATTAAACTTTCTATATCTTCATCTGTCATGGCTGCAACTTTATAGACGTCAAAATTCTTAAAAGCAGCTCTGTAGCCGTCGCGCTTTTTCAAAATGGTGTACCAACTCAGTCCTGCTTGTGCGGATTCAAGGGTGATAAACTCGAATAGTTTTTGGTCGTCAAATACTGGGATACCCCATTCTTCATCGTGATAAGCAACGTAATCTGGTTTTGTTTCGTCTAGCCAAAGGCAGCGTGTGCACATTTTTTTATCCCTGTTGGTTGATATCAATCCTCAATAATACTTAATCATTTTGAGGGGCTAAAACTGACGCTAGCTTTGTTGAAATTTTCTTATTTAGAACAACTAAATAGCAAAATTTTCACCTTGCCTACATGGAAGTAGGTACCTCAGCGATAGCAGGACGCGTGAGCGGTGCTATCGACAAATTTTATTTACCTCAAAATAGATAACTTAATTAAGAGGATTGGTATGAGTATAAAAAGAGTATATATAAGGCTGTATAAAAAAACAGTGTCAAAAATGTAACACTTAATAAACTGAGTTTAAATGTCAGCTTAATCATTGAAAATAATGGCTTTTTAATTTTGGCACACAACCTGCTTTGTTTGGTTAGTTTAAAGTTTTGAGATTAACGTTATGGCACTAGCACAATTAGCCCAGACATCACATTTATCTCCAGTAACGCCTCTAAGTCGTCGACCTGATTTAGAGTTTAACCCATGTTTACTGCAGGAGGCTTATGTGGGGGAATTAAGCGACTTACGCCAACAAGCAAGTTGGTTAAGTCATCTAGTTGATACTATGCCTGCTGGCGTTGTGGTACTCGATGGTCAAGGTATGATTGCCAAAGCAAATCAAATTGCCATTGATATGTTGGGCGAGCCGCTAGAAGGTGAGAAATGGTTTAATATCATTCATCGCTCTTTTAGCCCACAACAAGACGATGGACACGAAGTGTCACTGCGAGACGGTCGTTTGATCAAGCTTGATATTACTGCACTTGCACCAGAGCCGGGTCAATTAATTTTAATGACCGACCTAACAGAAACCCGTCGTTTACAGAAACGTATGGCACACATGCAGCGTTTGAGCTCTCTAGGTAAAATGGTTGCATCGTTAGCGCACCAAGTTAGAACGCCACTTTCGGCAGCTATGCTGTATGCAGCTAATTTAGGTAGTAATAAAGTGCCTGAAGCATCTCGTTCACGCTTTCATGAAAAACTGATATCTAGATTGAAAGATCTCGAATCGCAAGTAAACGATATGTTGTTGTTTGCAAAAAGCGGTGAGCAGCAAGTGATCGAAAAAGTGTCTATGCAGCAACTGCTTAGTGAAGTGAAAGCGGGTGCAGATGCCATGGTGGCGATGAATAGCAGTGAGCTTGAAGTAAATTTACCAGAACCAGACATTGAGATTTTAGGTAACAAAACAGCGCTCGCCAGCGCCATCCAAAACTTAATTCACAACAGTATTCAAGTGATTGGCAAACATGCCCATATCACATTAAGTGCAGCGCGTGATGAAGAGTCAGACAGAGTCAGAATTTCAGTGTCTGACAATGGCCCTGGTATCGATTTAGCGCTGTCAGAAAAAATATTTGAACCCTTCTTTACTACAAAAAGCCAAGGCACAGGCCTAGGTTTAGCGGTTGTTAGCTCAGTGGCTAACTCACATAAAGGTAAAGTAGAAGTCACCAATAATGAACACGGCGGAGCATGTTTTAGTTTATTACTGCCAATTTCATTCAGTACAGAGCAATTGGAGGTTGTATGAGTCATTCAATTTTAGTTGTTGAAGATGATGCAGGATTAAGAGAAGCATTAATCGATACACTTCAACTTTCAGGTTTTGATACGGTTGAGGCGAGCTCTGCCGAAGAAGCAGTAATGCTTTTGAAAAAGCAAACCTTCTCGATTGTGGTCAGCGATGTGCAAATGGGCGCAATGAGTGGTTTGGATTTACTCAAAACCATTAAGCTTAACTACCCAGATTTGCCTGTGCTGATGATGACGGCTTATGCAACTATTGATGATGCAGTAGAGGCCATGCGTTTAGGTGCCGTTGATTATATGGCAAAACCGTTCGCGCCAGAAGTACTTCTGAATATGGTTAGTCGCTATATGCCGGAAAAAGAAAAAGAAACAGAGGGCCCTGTGGTTGCAGATCCACAAAGTCTGCAATTACTTGAACTTGCCAATAAAGTCGCTAAATCTGATGCTAGCGTAATGGTGCTAGGGCCAAGTGGTTCGGGTAAAGAAGTATTAGCTCGATTCATTCATGATAAATCAGAGCGTAAAGATGAAGCCTTTGTAGCCATCAATTGTGCGGCTATTCCTGAAAATATGCTCGAAGCTACTTTGTTTGGGTATGAAAAAGGTGCATTCACAGGTGCTATTCAAGCGTGTCCGGGTAAATTTGAACAAGCTCAAAAAGGCACTATTTTGTTAGATGAAATTACCGAAATGGATTTAGGCTTGCAAGCCAAACTCCTTCGCGTCTTGCAAGAGCGAGAAGTAGAGCGTTTGGGTGGTAGAAAAACTATCGACTTAGACGTCAGAGTTTTGGCGACCAGTAACCGTGATCTTAAAGAGGCTGTGGCTGAAGGTAAGTTTAGAGAAGACTTATATTACCGCTTGAATGTTTTTCCTCTGATGTGGCTGCCACTGAATGAGCGTCCGGGTGATATTGTAGTGCTAGCTGAGCATTTGTTAGCAAGACATACCAGCAAGGCAGGTAAGCCAGCAGTGTATTTAAGTGATAGTGCCAAGCAAAAATTATTATCACATTCTTGGCCTGGTAATGTTCGCGAGCTTGATAATGTAGTTCAACGTGCTTTGATCCTGCAGCAGGGCGATATTGTACATGGTGAAGATATCTTTATTGAAAACTATCAACCAAGCTTAGTAACTACAAGAATAACGAATACTGAAGTGTCGTCACAGATCAATGTGGAGCAACAGATGCGACAAGTTGAGCCTGAAATCAGTGACACAGAAAATTATGATGCTGCAAATTATAAAGCGACATTACAAGATAAAGAGCATCAAATTATCTTAGATACGCTTCATAAGTGTAATGGTAAGCGTAAAGATGTTGCTGAAGTTCTGGGCATGAGCCCAAGGACATTACGCTATAAGTTGGCAAAAATGCGTGATATGGGGATCCCATTACCAGCATAACTTTCTTCTCTACAAGAGGCCAAAATCTTGGCCTCTTTAATATTAATCCTCAAAATAGATCGCTCAACTAAAAATATTGGTATTGTTGTCAAAAAGTCGACTCACATAAAAACACCCTAAAGCACTGAAAATAAAGATTTAATTTTTGGCACGCTTTGTGCTTTTACAAGTTATATGTTTTTATTGGAGTGGGTGTTATGAAAATCCAACCAAACTCTCTTTATCAAGAAATGCAGTCTCTTGCAGTAGAGGCAACGAGAAATACCATTAAAACCAATGAAGTTGCAGTACAAAAAACCGCAGCGACTTCTTCTGCGCAATTTGGCGATTTGCTATCTGACGCAATCAATACGGTAAATGGTTTACAAAAAGATGCTAAATCAAAAGTAACGGCACTAGAGATGGGTGACAGAAGTGTTTCACTTGCAGAAGTCATGATAGCATCACAAAAATCATCAGTGGCTTTCGAAGCAACGGTACAAGTGAGAAATAAACTTGTAGAATCTTATAAAGAAATCATGAATATGCCAGTTTAATCTGGGTAGTGGAGTAGCACCGTGGCAACGAATCAATCAACCGATCTGACTTTAACCGATGGCACTGCTGGCGCTGGCTCTGAAGAGCAGCAAGAGCAAAAGTCGGGATATTTGAGCGCATTAAGTGGCGTTGATATGCTTCGCCAGGTGACTATTATCATTGCTTTAGCTATTTGTTTGGCAATAGCAATTGCGATTATCATTTGGGCACGCCAACCTGATATGCGCCCACTGGGCCAGTACCCAACCGAAGAGTTAGTCCAGACTCTAGACTTTCTAGATGCGCAGAAAATTGATTATGAGCTAGAAGGCAACACCATCATGGTTGCCGAAACCGATTACCAAACCATAAAACTACAAATGGCCCGTGATGGTTTCACACAAGCTCCAAGCTCAGGTACAGATATATTAATGCAAGACATGGGCTTTGGTGTGAGTCAGCGCCTAGAGCGTGAGCGCCTCAAGCATAGTCGAGAACAGCAATTAGCTCGTACCATTGAAGAGCTGCAAGATATTAACCGTGCCAAAGTACTGTTAGCTATACCTAAAGAAAATGTATTTGCGCGTCGTGAGAAAAAGCCTTCGGCTACCGTGGTTATTACTTTAAAGCGTGGTAGAACGCTTGGCGGTGAAGAAGTTGATTCGATTGTAGATATCGTTGCTTCAGCTGTGCAAGGTTTAGAACCCGCACGTGTAACAGTAACAGATCAAAACGGTCGTCTGTTAAATTCAGGTTCGCAGGACTCACTGGCTGCACGCTCGCGTAAAGAATATGAAATTGAGCGCAAGCGTGAACAAGAATATTTAGAAAAAATTGATAGCATCCTTATTCCTGTTGTTGGCCTCGGTAAGTATACCGCTCAAGTTGATTTAACTATGGACTTCAGTGCAGTTGAAGAAACACAGAAACGCTATAATCCCGATTTACCAGCTGTACGCAGCGAAACGACCTTCGAAGAAAGTAACATCGGAGGAATTACTGCGGGGATTCCTGGCGCGCTATCGAACCAACCACCAGTAAATTCAAATATTCCTGAAATCGCAGGTGGCGCTAACGGTCAAGGCTCATCGCCTTCTCGTTCACAAAAAGAAGCCACTCGTAACTATGAATTAGATACAACTATCAGCCACAAGCGTCAGCAAACAGGCGTGATTCGTCGAATCAGCGTTTCAGTGGCAGTAGATTATCTGCCAAAAGCAGATGAAGAAGGCAATATGACAATGGCACCTCGTAGCCAAGAGGAGTTAATGAATATTCGTCGTCTACTTCAAGGTGGTGTGGGTTTTGACATGCAACGTGGTGATGCGTTAGAAGTTGTAACTGTCCCGTTTGTTCGTGAGGATATCATTGAGCAAGCTGATCTGCCGCTGTGGGAACAAGATTGGTTTATGAAAACAATCCGTCTTGCGCTTGGTGCATTGGTTATTATTGTGCTTATACTGGCGGTTGTTCGTCCGATGCTGAAACGCCTAATTGACCCAGATGACACACTAGAGGACTTTGATGAAGACGCGTTAACAACCGGCGTAGACTTAGGTGATAGCACGTTAGATATGCTGAACAATGAGTTTGATTCATCAGCAGTTGGCTTCTCATCAGATGGTACTTTACAATTACCAGACTTACATGGCGACGAAGACTTACTGAAAGCAGTAAGAGCGCTTGTAGCCAATGAACCAGAATTATCATCACAAGTTGTGAAAGCGTGGTTAACGGAAGATGAGTAACGAAGAAGAACAAAAACAGCTCCCAGCAGCTTTTGATGTTGAGAAACTCGATGGGGTTGATAAAGCTGCCATCTTATTACTGAGCTTAACAGAAGAAGATGCTGCACAAATTTTAAAGCATCTTGAGCCAAAGCAAGTGCAAAAGGTTGGTATGGCTATGGCAGCCTTAGACGACCTTTCACAAGCTAAGATCAGTGCGGTTCATAACCTATTTATTGAGCAGATCCAAAGCTTCAGTACCATAGGTTTCCAATCTGAAGACTTTATCAAAAAAGCACTTACGGCTGCACTTGGTGAAGATAAAGCGGCAAGCCTAATTGACCAAATTGTCATGGGTTCTGGAGCGAAAGGTCTAGACTCATTGAAATGGATGGACTCAAAGCAGGTTGCCAATATTATTCGTAACGAGCACCCACAGATCCAAACCATCGTATTAAGTTATTTAGAGCCAGAACAGTCCGCCGAAATTTTGTCGCAATTCCCTGAAAAAGTCCGTTTAGATTTGACTATGCGTATTGCGAATTTAGAAGAAGTTCAGCCAGCTGCACTACAAGAGCTAAACGAGATCATGGAGAAACAGTTCGCAGGTCAAGCCGGTGCACAAGCTGCGAAAATGGGCGGCTTAAAAGCGGCAGCAGATATCATGAACTACCTAGACACCAATGTTGAAGGTCAGTTAATGGATTCAATCCGTGAGCATGATGAAGAGATGTCACAGCAAATTCAAGATCTGATGTTTGTATTTGAGAACCTGATGGATGTCGAAGATCGTGGTATTCAAGCTATTCTGCGTGAAGTACAACAAGATGTATTGATGAAAGCAATCAAAGGTACTGACGATGCACTGAAAGACAAGATCTTAGCGAATATGTCTAAACGTGCAGCTGAGATGATGGCAGATGATCTTGAAGCAATGCCACCAGTTCGCATCAGTGAAGTAGAAGCCGCACAGAAAGAAATCTTATCTACAGCTCGTCGCCTTGCAGATTCAGGTGAGATTATGCTGGGTGGTGGTGGCGGTGAAGAGTTCTTATAATCGATGAGTGATAAAAAGTTTTATAAAGGCAGACCGGTAGAAGGTGAAGCCATTGATGAATTGCTAAAAAGCTGGCCAATTCCGGATGTCAGCGAAGATCCGACCAAGTTCTCAGGCCGTTCTACGGCATTTGGGCAACCACTTGAGCAAGTTTATCAAAATCAGCAGCATACGCATGAAGATGAACCAGAAACGCAAGAGCCAGAAGAGTTTCCGACACTGACGCTTGAAGAACTTGAGCAGATCCGTCAAGACGCCTATGAAGAAGGCATTAAGCAAGGTCATGAACAAGGTTATATCGAAGGGTTCGATAAAGGGGTTACAGAAGGAAAAGAAGCTGGTTACAAAGAAGGCCTAGAAATAGGCAAAGAGCAAGGCTTAAACGATGTTAAACCTCTGATTGAAGAAAAGCTGCAATATTTAAGTCAGTTAATAGAAGGTATGGCAGCGCCTCTAAATAAAGTAGATGAATCAGTAGAGAAGCAACTTGTTCACCTTGCCAAATTATTGGCGGAGCAAGTGGTGTTTAAAGAGTTACAAACTAATCCAGAACTTATCTTAGTGGCACTTAAGAAATCTATAGATGCTCTGCCTATGGGTGAGCAGGGAGTAAAAATACATTTAAACCCTGAAGATTTGAGCTTAGTAGAAGAAGCGTATGGAGCTGAGCATCTGCAACAACAACACTGGCAATTAGTAGCTGAGCCAACGCTAGAAAGAGGAGGTTGTGAAGTAAAAACAGCCCAATCTTCAATAGATATGACACTTAAAACTCGTATAAATGAAATTATGGAGAAGTTCTTGCATGATAGTGGTATCTAATACCAGTAATTATCATGCATGAGTGTCGAAAGTCCTTTAGCTGAGCGTTTAACACGCTATCAAAAACACATTAAGCCATTTGCTACGGCCGTTGCTGGCAGCTTAACTCGCGTGGTGGGGTTAACCCTCGAAGCGCGAGGATTGAGTGCACCTGTTGGCAGTCAATGTAAAATCGAAACCATTCGCGGTTTTGTCAATGCCGAAGTGATTGGCTTCAACGGCGATACACTTTATCTCATGCCAAACGATCACATTTCTGGTGTATTACCAGGTGCGCGAGTGATCCCCCAATTAAACGAAACCGGCCTACCAGTTGGCATGTGCTTATTAGGTCGAGTCGTTGACGGCCTTGGAAGACCATTAGATGGTTTAGGTGCTATTGAAGCAGAGCACTATCTTAAGTTTGCTCAAGATCCAATCAACCCACTGGCGAGACGCCCAATCAGTCAACCTATGGATGTGGGTGTGCGCGCAATTAACTCGATCATTACCGTTGGGCAAGGTCAGCGTATGGGTTTATTTGCGGGCAGTGGTGTGGGTAAATCAGTTTTGCTTGGCATGATGACTCGTGGTAGTGAGGCGGATGTCATTGTTGTAGGCTTAGTGGGAGAGCGTGGCCGCGAAGTAAAAGAGTTTATTGATGAAATCTTGGGCCCAGAAGGTAGACGTCGCTCGGTTGTGGTTGCAGCTCCTGCTGATGCTTCTCCTCTGATGCGTTTAAAAGGTTGCGAGAGTGCTGTCACTATAGCAGAGTATTTTCGCGATCAAGGGTTAAATGTCTTATTACTTTTAGATTCAGTGACACGCTATGCTATGGCGCAGCGTGAAATAGCATTGGCAGTCGGTGAGCCGCCAGCCACAAAAGGTTACCCGCCTTCGGTATTTGCAAAACTCCCTGCGCTGGTGGAGCGAGCCGGTAATGGGGGTGAAGGGCAAGGCTCAATAACTGCTTTCTTTACAGTATTAAGTGAAGGGGACGACATGCAAGATCCTATTGCAGATTCGGCTCGTGCAATCCTAGACGGCCACATTGTTTTATCTCGTGAGCTGGCTGACAGCGGCCATTACCCAGCGATAGACATTGAAAAGTCCATTAGTCGTGTTATGCCACAAGTTGTGTCTGAGCCACATATGCAACAAGCTCGTGTACTAAAGCAAGTTTACTCAATGTATCAGCAAAACAAAGACATGATCACTTTAGGCGCTTATCAACAGGGAAGCGACCCTATGCTAGATCAAGCCATACAAATGATGCCGCAAGTAAATGGTTTCTTACAACAAGGTATGAAAGATGTATTGCGCTATGACGAGTGCTTACAAGGCCTCGCACAGTTACTAGGACAAGGCTAATGGCGAAAAATAAATTAGATTTACTACTCAAACTTGAGACCGATAAAGAAGAAAATTTACGCATTAACTATGTTCAAGCGCAACAAAACTTTGTCAGTAACCAACAAAAACTTCAGGGCCTAAACGACTTTCGATTGGAGTATAGTCAACAGCTTCATAACAGAGCCAAGCAAGGAATGAGTTGTGAAAGCATCAAACAGTACAATTCTTTCATCAACAAAATTGAAGAAGCGATAAACCAGCAAGCAACAACGGTGAGAACGGCGAAACAAGTTGAAGAGCAGCGTCGTAAATTGTGGTTAGCTCAACAAGCGAAAACTAAGGCGATTGCAAAGTTAATTGAAAAGAAAGCCATTGAAAAGCAAACCAAAGAAAATAAAGCTGAACAAAAAATGTTAGACGAGTTCGCAACGAATATATTTATGAGACGGATTGCAAGCTAGCTTGGCTTAAATATTGCTTTATTTTTACAGATTATAGAATTTAATACTAATGCGGCTTACGTTTGCCGCTCTGAAAAGGTGTAGATATGCTTAATTTAAAATTAGAAGTGGATCTAAAATTGAGCCAAGCTGAAAAAGCGCGATTTGCCAGTGAAAAAGAGCAAGCAGACAAAAACGCCTTTCATTCAGAGTTAGAGCGAGCTGAAAATGCATCAACGAGCGTTGATTCAACGAAGGTTACTACTAAAAATAGTGCGAGTGAACAAGATGCTATTAAAATTACCCAAAAGCCAGTGAGTGAGCACAATGAGAAAGTCAGTGATGTAGACAAACTCATGGTGGCAGACTCTAAAAAAGCAGGGGCTTTATCTAATAGTGATCCAGAGCAGAAAGAGTCGAGTGAAACGCCTTTAGCAGAAAACGCTCGCGAAGCGAGTGAACAAGCTGTTGATGATAAGAAAAAAAACTTAGAACAAATAGCTACGACAAAAGATACTGAGCAAAAAGCAAATATTAGTGTTTATCATGGGCAACAAGATCATGAGCAGGTGAGTGCTGAAGGTCAACAAGCGACTAAGCCAGTTACTGATAATAATGCTTTAAATGCTGGTCAAGTCGAACAACCTGATATTGCCAAGCCAAATAAACAAAATATTAATACACCTAGTCACACTGGTACGCTTACAAATGCTCAAGTTGAGCCTTCAACCTCTGATAAATTACTTGCTCAGATCCAAGCTTCGACAGCTCAAACTACCGATGTAAAACAGCACCTCGCGCCAGTGCCAAAAGCATTGAAAGACGTGCTAACACAGTTTGATAGAAGTAAAGAAGTTCTGCCTGTAAACACCGAGAAAGAAGCGGATGAAATTTCACCACCAGACTTAGGGCGAGATGAAAATGAAGCGGTAAAAGTAATGTCTGCTAAATCTGAACTAGTTTCATTACTTGGTGGGAAAATGCAAGTGGATACTAAATCATCTAGCCACACTGGTGAAGTCAACGCTTCATCGCCATTAGCAAGTAAAGCAACTCAAGAACCTCAGGGTCTATCTAAAGACGGCAAACCGAAAATTTTAAATGAACAAATACAATCTCAACCTGTTGCTCAGTCAGGTAAGGTGAATGAGGGGCTTACGGAGTCGGTTAATAATCAGGCTAGTAAAAGTGAAAAGTTAATTAGCAATGTAGCGGTACAGCAAACTTCACCTAAATCAAGCGAAAAACCATCATCTATGCTAATGAGTGAGGTGCAACCAGATGCTGATGTTAACCAAGTGTCAGATTTAAATGCGATTAAGAAATCTGATATTAATGTTACTCAAAAATCAAATGAACAAAACAATAGATTATCTCAAATACACGCTGATAAAAGGGTAGATACTTTAACAACTGACTTTAAGCAATCTGTAAAAGAGCCCACAGCAGATAATGTTTCTATTTCTAATGACGCAAAAGTAGTGACACATCTAGATAAGGTAATTGAACTCCAAGAAGGCAGTAACCGAGTTACAGATAAAGTGGTAAATTTGGCAGATAAAACCCCTGTCAACCCTAGTGCTTTAGAGCAGCAAATAAAGTCGCTGCCAAACCAAGAGAAACTTGCACTACAGCGCTCATTACAACAGGCCGTTGATAGTGGAAAGTTAGATGATGTGCAATTGGAACGTGCTGAACAGACAATATCAATACTTAAATCAAGTATTGATATGCATGACCAAGATGCTAAAAAAACTGAACCAAAAACAGCCAGCGCTATTGGTGTTATGGGAACTCAGAATAAAGGCAATGCTGATTTAACTAACTACAACAGTACAAAAGTAACAGCTCAAAGTTTATCTGAGACAGCTCAAGCATCTGTAGAACAAGCAAAGAATGAGCAAGTTTCAACTGCTGATTTATCAGACGTAATGCAGGCTAATAATGAACAGTTTACAAAGCAAGGCCGTAAAGCTGAGATGAGCCCGCAAACAGAGAATATTTTCAAGTCGATAATACAGCAGACACCATTAGCGAATACGCAATCAACACACGATTTAGATATTTCTCAATCAGTTCAACAGTTTGATAATGTATTGCAAAATGCGCAAACGCAGCAAAGTGCAGCAGTCACTCAAAAGGCAAGTACTGACCCGAATATTGCTCAAACTTTTAACCTGCAGAAAAATGATGCGGTAAAAGCATTACATGACAAAGTAAATGCAATGCTGAACATTAATAATAAAGAAGCCGAGATTCGCCTCGATCCGCCAGAGTTAGGCAGTATGCAAATTCGCATTCGCAGTGAAGCTGAACAGGCCCAGGTGAATTTTGTGGTTCAAAACCAGCAAGCAAAAGAGGCATTAGAACAATCTATGCCTAAACTTAAAGAAATGCTTGCTGAGCAAGGTATCCAGCTAGGAGAAAGTAATATTCAACAGGATTCTGGTTCAAGTTCTGAGCAAGGTACTGATGAAGCTCAAGAACTTGGTAATTCAAAGCTTGCTAATCAGGAGTCACAAGCGCAAAATAGCCAACAAACTAGAACAAATTCATCAAGCAGTGAATCCGGCATAGATTACTACGCATAACTGCTGCTAATATTGATTAGATTAGAATAAACTTGAAGGCTAGGCATGGCAGAAGAAACTGATTTAGAAATTGAAGAGTCGGGTGGCGGCAAGAAAAAGCTCATTATTATCATTGCTGCGGCTGTAGTTTTAATTGCAGGTGCTGTTGGGGCTTTTTTATTTTTATCAGGTGATGAAGAGCCGGCTGAGACTTTAGCGGAAGAAACGGTTACGACAGAGGCTGCTTCTGAGTCTTCAGGTGCAGAACTTGGTAGTGCATTATACGTGGCGATGCCAAGACCTTTCGTATTCAATGTGCCAGGCGCGAGCCGAGATCGAATTGTACAAATTAAGGTGCAACTCCTTGTGCGCGGTGACGTCAATGAAGAAGTTGCTAAGAAACATATTCCACTTATTGAAAGTACATTATTAGGTGTGCTTTCAACTACGACCGCTGACGAGTTAAGTACGTCTGCGGGTAAAGAAACTATCCGTCTAACCGCGTTAGATAAAGTGCAGGCCGCGATGGAAGCCGTTGAAGGCAGTAAAGTGATCGAACGCGTGTTATTCACCGGCTTTGTTATGCAGTAGCGAGGGTTAAGTGAGCGATTTATTATCCCAAGACGAAATTGATGCGCTCTTACACGGTGTTGATGAAGTCGAAGAAGACGAGATAGTCGAAGAGGGCGGTGAGTCCTCAGCAGGAGCACTGCAATATGACTTTTCTTCTCAAGATCGTATTGTTCGTGGTCGTATGCCGACCCTTGAGATTGTTAACGAACGATTTGCAAGGCATATGCGGATCAGCTTATTTAATATGATGCGCCGTACCGCTGAAGTCTCTATAAACGGCGTACAAATGCTCAAGTTTGGTGAGTACATACATACCTTGTTTGTTCCAACCAGCCTAAATATGGTGAGGTTTAGACCTTTAAAAGGTACTGGCTTGATCACCATGGAAGCGCGCTTGGTATTTATCTTAGTAGATAATTTCTTTGGTGGTGATGGCCGTTACCATGCAAAAATCGAAGGCCGAGAATTCACACCAACCGAACGTCGTATCGTGCAGATGCTTCTTAAAATCATCTTCGAGGACTACAAAGAAGCATGGGCGCCTGTAATGGATGTGTCTTTTGAGTACTTAGACTCAGAAGTAAACCCAGCGATGGCGAATATTGTGAGCCCAACTGAAGTGGTTGTTATTAGTTCATTTCATATAGAGCTTGATGGCGGCGGCGGTGATTTTCATATCTCACTACCTTACTCAATGCTTGAGCCTATTCGAGAGCTGTTAGATGCCGGTGTGCAATCAGATACAGAAGATACTGATTTGCGCTGGAGTAAAGCGTTACGTGATGAAATCATGGATGTCGAAGTAGAGCTATCTACGCAACTGTTAGAAATAGATTTATCATTAGAACAGGTTATGGGGCTTAAAGCTGGGGACGTTATTCCAGTTGAAATGCCAGAGCATATAACTGTTTTTGTTGAAGATTTACCAACATTTAGAGCGAAGATGGGCCGTTCTAGAGATAATGTTGCACTACAAATTAGTGAAAAAATTAAACGCCCTGAGTCTGTTAAATCTGAGCTGCATGTTTTCACAAAAGGTGGGAAAAAGCTCGATTCTGATGCTGAGCTGGCAGAGCTAGAGGAAGATCTTCACCTATCAGAGGGTGTGGATTTAGATTGGTAAGGTTAACTATTAGGTTTTAAGTTATGAGCGATGATCAAGATACTATGGATGAATGGGCGGCGGCCTTAGCTGAAGCAGAAGGAGCGGATGACGGTGGCGATGTTGCAGTTGCAGAGCTCGATGAGCTACAAGATTCGTCTCAAAGTTTATCGGCAGAAGAAAAGCGTAAGCTTGATACAATTTTAGATATCCCGGTCACCATTTCGATGGAAGTGGGTCGTTCTAAAATTAATATTCGTAATTTACTTCAGCTTAATCAGGGCTCAGTTGTTGAGCTTGACAGAGTTGCGGGTGAGCCGCTTGATGTACTTGTTAATGGCACCCTTATCGCCCACGGAGAAGTAGTTGTAGTAAATGACAAGTTTGGTATTCGTCTTACTGACGTTATCAGTCAAGTTGAGAGAATTAAGAAGCTACGATGAAAAAGGGGTTGCTTTGGGTTGCAGCGTTTTCCGCTCCGGCTCTTGCTGGGTCAAGTAATATTGGCCTGAGTAGCGATTTAGTATCAATGAGCCTATCACTTTTTTTAGTGTTAGGCTTAATTGTTGGTATGGCAGTACTTTTAAAAAGACTTAACCCTAGTCTGGGTAATAGCCCCGACTTTAAAGTTGTTAGAAGCTTTCCTTTAGGTAACAGAGAACGTTTGATGGTGGTTGAGCTTGATGGCAAGCACCATCTTCTGGGTGTCACTTCTCAAAACATTAATTATTTGTATCAGCTCGAAACACCTTTGAGTGATCAAAATACCCCCGCTTTTGCAAAAGAGTTAAGCCGCTTTATGATGCCGGCCAATAAGAAGAATAAAACAGATGATTAAGTTAAGTATAGGCATATTACTTTTGTTACTAGCGCCTTTTGCTGGTGCAGAGGGCATAGAAGCGCTGAGTGTTACGACTAATCCAGATGGGTCTCAAGAGTATTCTGTAACACTACAAGTTTTGGCTTTAATGACAGCCCTGAGCTTTATACCTGCGGCAGTGATTATGATGACCTCATTTACTCGTATTATTGTGGTGTTAGCCATACTTCGACAAGCCATCGGCTTACAGCAATCCCCTTCAAATCAGATATTGCTTGGCATGTCGCTATTTTTGACCTTCTTCATTATGGCGCCTATTTTTTCTCAAATTAATGATAAGGCGGTTCAGCCTTATCTCAATGAAGAGCTGACTTCGATTCAAGCGCTGGAACAAGCGAAAGAGCCAATTAAGGCCTTTATGTTGTCACAGACAAGAATCAAAGATCTTGAAACCTTTGCGAAGATTGCAGGTTATGACCAACTTGATAGCCCTGAAGACACCCCCTTTGTGGTGATTATTCCAGCATTCGTTACGAGTGAATTACAAACCGCATTTATTATTGGGTTTATGTTTTTCATCCCATTTTTGATTGTTGACCTCGTCGTAGCCAGTGTTTTGATGGCCATGGGTATGATGATGCTATCGCCAATGATTGTTGCCTTGCCATTTAAGATCATGCTGTTTGTTCTTGTTGATGGTTGGGGGTTAGTTATGGGGACACTTGCTCGAAGTTTTGGCTTAGGGGTCTGATATGGAACCAGAAGTTTTTGTCGACATATTAAGTGACGCGCTATTTGTTGTTATCAAACTCGTTGCAGCCATTGTTCTTCCAGGTTTACTGGTAGGCTTAGTCGTGGCTGTTTTTCAAGCTGCGACTTCTATTAACGAACAGACACTCAGCTTTTTACCTCGTTTGATTATCACAATAATTGCATTGATTGTTGGTGGTCATTGGATGACTCAGGTTTTAATGGACTATTTTCAAGGGTTGATAATGCAAATACCTGAAATCGCAGGTTAAAATGGAATTTACTTTTGCTGTAATTTTACAGTGGCTCAGTGACTTTATCCTTCCTTTAGTGAGAGTCACAAGCATGATGATGATTATGGCCGGTCTGGGTGCGAAAAGTGTACCGACTCGCATAAAGTTAGCATTGTGTGTTGTGATCACCTTTGCAGCGATGCCTATGCTGCCCAAGTCTCAATTTACAGACTTATTTTCTTTTGCCATGGTGCTGGTTGTCATAGAAGAGATGATTATTGGTTTTGCCATTGGTTTTGCTTCAATGCTGTTACTAAATACGTTCATCATTGCAGGTCAGATACTAGCAATGCAAACCGGCTTGGGTTTTGCGTCAGTTGTTGATCCTGCGAATGGCTTGAGTGTCCCCGCTGTGGGTCAGTTTTACCTGATCCTATCAACACTACTCTTTTTTGTTTTTAATGGCCATTTGATGATGATCCAAATGGTGTTATACAGCTTTGAAAGTATCCCTATCGGTCAGTTTACTTGGTCAATTGATAATTATTGGCAAATCGTTAATTGGGGAGGGTGGATGTTTGCAACAGCCTTGGCACTTTCTCTTGCTCCCTTAACCGCGATGTTAGTGATTAATCTTTCATTTGGTATTATCACTAGGGCTTCACCCCAAATGAATATTTTCGCGGTTGGTTTTGCATTTACGCTTGTTGCTGGTTTAATGATTATATGGGCGACGCTGGGTAACTTCATTGTGCAATATGAATTTCAGTGGCTTAAAATGACAGAGTTACTTTGTAATTTAATTGGCTGTACGGTGTAGAAAATGGCTGAAGATTCTGGTCAAGAGAGGACCGAAGAACCCACAGATAAAAAAATTAATGAGTCTCGCAAGAAAGGCCAAGTTGCCCGCTCAAAGGATCTAGGTACTACCTTTGTACTGATTTTTTCAGCGATTGCTCTGTTGATGTATGGCCCAGCAATCGCGAAAGGGCTCTATAACATTATGGGTCGTGGGCTAACATTGAATCGAAATGAAACTTACGACACCACGAAAATGTTCTCTGTTTGGGGTGAAATGTTCTCAGAGCTATTTTTTCCGATGGCTATGTTTGTATTTATTATCACAATCGCAGGTATTGTCGGGAATACCTTATTGGGTGGCTTTAATTTCAGTTGGCAAGCGGCAGCGCCTAAAGCGAGTAAAATGTCACCCATGAAAGGGATCAAGCGCATGCTGGGGCCGCAAGCCGCTATAGAGTTAGTGAAAGCTATTCTTAAATTTGTATTGGTTGCTGGCTTCGCAATTTTATTAATACAAATGTTTTTTTATGAAATTCTACACTTGAGTATTGAGCAGGTCCCAAGTTCAATTATTCATGCCCTAGAAATTCTGGCTTGGATGTTTTTGGCGCTTAGTTGCACAATGATAATCATCTCAGCAATAGATGCGCCTTACCAAAGCTATAACCACCACAAGCAACTAAAAATGACGTTGCAAGAAGTGAAAGATGAGTACAAAAACTCAGAAGGTGATCCGCAAATAAAAGCGCGAATTCGACGAACACAACGCGAAATGTCACAAAGGCGCATGATGCAGGATGTGCCAGATGCCGATGTCGTTGTTACAAACCCGACTCACTATTCAGTTGCGCTTAAATACGACACAGAAAAAGCAGGAGCACCGATTGTGCTTGCTAAAGGTGTTGATGAGTTAGCAATGCAGATAAGGAAAATTGCTAAAGGTAATGAGGTCCCTATTGTTGAGTCTCCCGTCTTAACACGCTCACTCTATCACACCACTGAAGTTGGCGATCAAATTCCAGATCAACTTTTCACTGCCGTGGCACAAGTTTTAGCCTATGTATTTCAGCTAAAACGTTATCAAAAAGGTCGTGGAAGAAGACCAACAAAGCTCAGTAATAACTTGCCTATCCCAGATGATGTAAAACATTAAATCCTGTAAATTTATTGGCTCACTAATTGCTTTATTAGACCAGTGTCAATATTTTGTAGTTGTTAAGTTATGGATTTTAAAGCAGTTTTACAAGGTCTTAATGAGAATAAAAAAGACTATGCAAAAGGGGTCGGAACACCATTATTAGTGCTTGCGGCTTTGGGCATGGTAATTTTGCCTTTACCTCCATTCCTTTTAGACATCTTATTCTCTTTTAATATCGCTTTGGCTTTGGTGGTATTACTCGTTACTGTTTACACAATGAAACCACTAGAGTTTGGCATGTTTCCAGCGGTTCTACTTATTGCAACCATCATGCGATTAGCGTTGAATGTAGCCAGTACTCGTGTTGTATTACTAGAAGGCCACAATGGCGGAGATGCTGCTGGTAAGGTAATTGAAGCGTTCGGCTCTGTGGTTATTGGCGGTAACTATGCCGTTGGTCTTGTTGTCTTCTTAATCCTGATTATTATCAACTTTGTAGTTATTACCAAAGGTGCTGGTCGTATTTCTGAAGTGTCAGCACGTTTCACTCTAGATGCCATGCCAGGTAAACAGATGGCAATTGATGCTGATTTAAATGCTGGTTTTATCAGTGCAGATGAAGCACGCAAACGCCGCGACGAAGTAACACGTGAAGCGGACTTTTACGGTTCAATGGATGGTGCTAGTAAGTTCGTAAAAGGTGATGCGATAGCAGGTATTGTAATCCTAGCCATCAATATTATTGGTGGTTTATTTGTTGGTATGATCCAACACGACTTAACATTTTCAAGAGCCATGGAAGTATATACATTACTTACCATTGGTGATGGCCTGGTTGCACAACTGCCTTCTCTTTTACTTTCAATTGGTACTGCAATCGTCGTTACTCGCCAAAACGAATCTCATAACATGGGTGAGCAGTTTAAAACTCAGTTAGGAAATGAGAAATCTCTCTATATTGCTGCTGGTATCTTAATTACAATGGGTCTAGTACCTGGTATGCCACATATTGCATTTTTAAGTTTAGGTGCGCTTCTTGGTTACTTGGCTTATTACACGCAGCAGCAAAAAGCAAAAGCAGAAGAGGAGCAGGCTCAACAAGAAGCCAAAGGTGGAGATGTTGCAGCTAAACAACAAGATCAAAAAGAGCTTGGCTGGGATGATGTTCAACCGGTCGATGTGATTGGCTTAGAGGTTGGCTATCGTTTAATTCCATTAGTTGATCAGGCTCAAGGTGGTGAGCTTTTAAGCCGCATTAAAGGTGTTCGTAAAAAGCTTTCACAAGAGCTTGGCTTCTTGGTTCCTCCAGTGCACATCAGAGATAATCTTGAATTAGATCCAAATGAATACCGTATCACCCTTATGGGGGTAGGTTCAGGAAATGGCGAATTAAAACATGGTGATGAATTAGCCATAAATCCTGGGCAAGTATTTGGCCCAATCAATGGCGTAGCAACGACTGATCCTGCCTTTGGTTTAGAAGCGGTTTGGATTAAGCCTGAGCAAAAAGACGAGGCGCATTCATTAGGTTACACAGTCGTAGATGCTGCGACCGTTGTCGCAACTCATATTAGCCAATTGCTTACAAACAACGCATCACTGCTACTAGGACATGAAGAAGTACAAAATTTATTAGATATGCTCGCTAAGTCACACCCTCGTTTAGTCGAAGGCTTAGTACCAGATATTTTACCTCTTACGACGGTTGTTAAAGTACTGCAAAACTTATTGAATGAAGGGGTTGCAATTCGTGATATGCGCTCGATTGTTCAGACCCTTGTTGAGTATGGTCCACGAAGTCAAGACCCAGATGTATTAACCTCTGCAGTGCGAATTTCACTGCGTAGACTAATTGTTCAAGACGCCGTTGGCGGTGCAGATGAAATTCCTGTCATAACATTGGCGCCTGAGTTGGAACAGATGTTGCATCAGTCACTTCAGAACGCAGGTGATGAAGGGGCTGGAATAGAGCCAGGCCTTGCGGAGCGACTTCAAGCATCATTAAGAGAAGCGCACCAAACGCAAGAAATGCTGGGCGACCCATCCATCCTTCTAACCTCAGGTATGTTAAGAAGTGTGCTTTCAAGGTTTGTCAAACATACGATCCCAGGTCTTCGAGTGATGTCATATCAAGAAGTACCAGATGAAAGACAAATTAAAATTGTAAGCTCAGTTGGACAATAGATAGGAATTAAGGGGTTGTAACATGAAAATTAAACGTTTTTTTGCCAAAGATATGCGCACAGCACTGAAAGAAGTAAAAGAAGAGCTTGGCGCTGATGCTGTGATTATGTCAAACAAGAAACTGGCAGATGGTGTAGAAATTGTTGCAGCCGTAGATAATGATAGAGCGCCAGAAGCACCCGTTGAGGCGCCACAAGTAAATATAGCGCCTGCGCAGCCCCAAGCTGCACAACCGCGCTTTGTTCGCCCTGAACCGCAGCGTGCAAAACCAGAGCCTCAGGCTCAAGTTGCTGATAGTTTACAGGCACTATTAGAAAGGCAAGCGCCGAAGCCCCGTTCACCTGAGCTTGCTTCTATGTTCTCTCAATCTGGTATTAATACCGAAGAAGTATTTAAGCCTCGTCAAGCGACTGAAGAGCGATATGAGCGTCCAACCTCAACGCAAAATTTCAGGGCTGAGTCAAATGTTAAAGCTCAACAGCAAGCGCAATCATGGAATTTTGATGATGACCTCGATACAGGCTTTGCTGATGATTTTGAGCCTGCGCCTAAAAAAGTCGATGAAATGGCAACCATGAGAGAAGAAATGAATGCCATTCGTCAATTACTTGAACATCAAGTTTCAGGCTTAATGAAGCAAGAAATGGAAAGAAGAGACCCAACGAGAGCTTGTTTAGTTGACCGTTTACAAGGTATGGGTGTTGATAAAGAAGTTGCTGAACAAATGGCTTGCTTCATCCCTGATGACGTTTCTCGTAAAGAAGCGTGGAATTCATTGCTTGAAATGGTAGCTAATCAAATGCATACAACCAACAACGATATTCTTCGTCAAGGTGGTGTATATGCATTAGTAGGTCCAACTGGTGTAGGTAAAACAACGACAGTTGCTAAACTTGCTGCATTAGGCGCGCAGAAATACGGTGCAGATAAAGTTGCGTTAATCACAACTGATACTTATAGAATTGGTGCTTATGAGCAACTGGCAACTTACGGCAGAATTATTGGTTGTCCAGTCAAACAAGTAAAAGATGCCAATGAATTAGCAGAAGTTTTATATCATTTACGCAATAAGCGTCTAGTATTAATAGATACTGCGGGTATGAGTCAAAGAGATATCCGTTTAACAGAACAACTTAATACGTTAATGAGAAGCTCTAGAGTCGATATTAGAAGTTATTTGGTTTTAAGTGCAACATCGCAAATGCATGTACTGCAAGAAGCGGTTCGTCACTTCCAAAAAGTGAATTTAAGTGGTTGTATTTTTACAAAACTTGATGAATGTCTAAGTTTAGGCGAGATTATTAGTATTGCGATTCAAAATCGCTTGCCAATAGGGTATCTTACTAACGGTCAACGAGTGCCAGAAGACATTCGTGTAGCAAATGCTCATAAAATGGTCAAAAAGGCTGAGCAATTGTATTTAAAGAGAATAAAAGCACAACATTCGCGACGTGTACCTGTAGCGTCTCAGACAGTAGGAATGTATGATTAACACAGTATTAGATCAAGCAAGTGGCCTGCGTAGAATGAATCAAAATGGCAACCATGGCGTAAAAGTAATTGCAGTAACGGGTGGTAAAGGAGGGGTTGGTAAAACCAATGTCTCATTAAATACGGCTATTGCACTTGGTCAGCAAGGAAACAGAGTACTCGTCTTAGATGCTGACTTAGGTTTGGCAAATTGTGACGTGATGCTTGGTTTAAGAGTAGAAAAAAACCTGTCTCATGTCCTTTCGGGTGAATGTGAGTTAGATGAGATCTTAGTTGAAGGTCCTGCTGGTATTAAAATTGTACCGGCTACCTCAGGATCGCAAAATATGGTTGAATTGACGCCTGCAGAACATGCAGGTCTCATCCGCGCATTTAGCGAGCTAAATACAGAATTTGATATTTTAATTGTCGATACCGCAGCGGGTATTTCAGACATGGTTCTTAGTTTTTCTCGCGCAGCACAAGATGTGATGGTCGTTGTGTGTGATGAACCGACCTCAATTACAGATGCTTACGCACTTATTAAGGTGCTTAGTCGTGAACACGGTGTTTACCGTTTTAAAATTGTTGCTAACATGGTTAGGAGCTTACGCGAAGGGCAGGAGCTATTTGCTAAACTTTCGAAAGTTACTGACAGATTCTTAGATGTTGCACTAGAATTAGTTGCAACCATTCCGTTTGATGAAAACATGCGTAAATCTTCTCGCCGTCAAAAAACCATTGTTGAGTTATTTCCAAACTCTCCGGCAGCGGTTGCATTTAGAGGGTTAGCGAGTAAAGCAGTTAAATGGCCAATACCACATCAACCTTCTGGTCATTTAGAGTTTTTTATTGAACAGCTAGTCAACGGATAACTATGTCGTCATCGATGGGTAAAGCGATGGGCTATCAAACTACAGACAACCTTAATAGAGTGATAGAGCGTCATACCGGTCTTGTCAAAAAAGTGGCGTGCCATTTATTGGCACGTTTACCAGCAAATATTCAGTTAGACGATCTTGTACAATCAGGCATGATAGGTTTGATTGAAGCCAGTAAAAACTTTGACGCAAGTAAGGGCGCAAGTTTTGAAACTTTTGCGGGGATCAGAATCCGAGGCGCGATGTTAGATGAAATTCGCCGTGGAGACTGGGCACCAAGAAGTGTTCATAAGAATAGTCGTATGGTTGCTGAAGCAATTGCTAATCTAGAAAGCGTCCTAGGTCGAGAGCCAAAAGACATTGAAATTGCTGAAAAACTTGATATTACTCTGGATGAGTACCATCATATTCTACATGATGTGAATGCAAGTAAAATCATTGGAATTGAAGATTTGGGGGTTGATGAAGACGTAATCACTCCTGTTAACAATGATTTAGCGCTAGACAAACCGTTCAATAACGTTAAAAATGAACGCTTTAACGAATCGTTGCTAACGGCGATTCAATCGTTACCCGAAAGAGATGCGCTAGTCTTATCTCTTTACTATAACGATGAAATGAATTTAAAAGAAATAGGGCAAATACTCGATGTAAGTGAATCTCGAGTAAGCCAAATTCATGGGCAGGCAATGATCAGGCTTAGGGCTAAAATCAATGACTGGGTCAATTAGAGTAATAATAATAGGTTCAAACCTCACTGGAGGATGTTTTGGATAAAAACATGAAAATTCTTGTGGTTGATGATTTTTCTACGATGAGAAGAATAATCAAAAACCTGCTTAGAGACTTAGGTTTTACAAATGTACAAGAAGCAGACGATGGCAGCACAGCTTTGCCTATGCTTCAAAATCAAGAATTTGACTTCGTAGTCACGGACTGGAATATGCCAGGTATGCAAGGCATCGATCTTCTTCGTGCTATACGTGCAGATGACAGTCTTAAGCATATTCCAGTACTTATGGTGACGGCTGAAGCGAAAAAAGAGCAAATTGTTGCTGCGGCGCAAGCTGGTGTAAATGGTTATATTGTAAAACCTTTCACTGCTGGAACACTTAAAACAAAACTAGAAAAAGTGTTTGAACGTTTAGGCTAGATAATTAAGAAGGAGAGGCGGATGTCAGCACCTTCTGTGCCTCAAATAACACTTGAGCAAGCTAAGCAACTTGTGACTTATCTTGAGCAAGGCGAGCAAGATAAAGCAGATAAGTTAATCATGGAGGCTGCAAGTAAGGAGCAATC
The DNA here is from genome assembly GCF_040104455.1 of Pseudoalteromonas sp. BZB3. Lineage (NCBI taxonomy): Bacteria > Pseudomonadati > Pseudomonadota > Gammaproteobacteria > Alteromonadales > Pseudoalteromonadaceae > Pseudoalteromonas > Pseudoalteromonas sp. BZB3. The sequence continues at coordinate 79,106 of NZ_JBECOS010000014.1, forward strand.
TGAGCTTTTTGCTGAAGTGGGTAAATTGACCCGTCAACTACACGAGTCATTGAAAAACTTTGAGCTTGATACTCGTATTTCTGATTTGACGACAGAAGCCTTACCGGATGCTAAAGAACGTTTGAATTATGTCATGGAAATGACAGAAAATGCAGCCAATAAAACGATGGATGCAGTTGAAGCAAGTCTGCCTCTCGCGCAACAGCTTGCAGACGATTTATCTGATATAAAGCCAACTTGGGATAGACTCATGAGACGTGATATCCAGCTTGGTGAATTCAAATCTCTTTGTCATGATTTAGATAAGTTTATGCAAGGCTCACAAGCAACTACGGATGAACTTCAAGGACATATGACAAATGTTTTAATGGCTCAGGATTATCAAGACTTAACAGGTCAGGTCATTCGACGTGTTATCGAATTAGTTAGAGAAGTAGAAGACAGTTTAATCCACTTACTAACTGTATTTGGTACAGCAGAAGAACCTCAATCAAAACAAAAAGAAAATATTGAAGAGGTTCAGATTGCTGAAATGGATCCTGCAGAGTTATCAGGACCAGAAGGTCCGATAATGAATGCTGAATCTAGAGAAGATGTCGTATCTAATCAAGATGAGGTCGACGATTTATTGTCGAGCTTAGGCTTCTAATAGGAGAGTGTGTACATGAGCTTTGAAGTCGATGAAGATATATTACAAGACTTTCTTGTTGAAGCTGGTGAAATATTAGAGTTGTTATCTGAGCAGCTTGTTGAGCTAGAAAATAACCCTGAAGATAAAGAATTATTAAATGCAATCTTTAGAGGCTTTCACACTGTAAAGGGTGGTGCAGGCTTTTTGAGTATGACTGAGCTTGTAGACGCATGTCATGGCGCGGAAAACGTTTTTGATGTGTTAAGACAAGGGCAACGCTCTGTTTCTCCAGAACTGATGGACGTGATTCTTCAGTCCCTAGATACCATCAATGAAATGTTCGCACATATTCAAAATCGTGAGCAACCAGATCCTGCAGACCCAGCATTACTTGAAACACTTCATCAATTGAGTAAGCCTGAATCAGAAGACGAACAAATTTCTATTTCAAGTTCAGAACCAGATCCTGTTGTTGAGGATACTCCTCAAGCAGATTTATCTGCTGATGATATTCTTTTTGATATTGATACCGATGAAGTTGCTGGTGAATCTGCCTCAGATAGCATCGATGAAATAACAGAAGATGAATTCGAAAGCTTACTTGATGAGTTACATGGGGCTGGTAAAGGCCCAGCTGTAGAGCAAACTACTTCAGCGGCTTCAACTGCTTCAAACTCAGATGATGGTGATATTACTGATGATGAGTTTGACAGTCTTTTAGATGAGCTTCATGGCGTTGGCAGTTTCGGTTCGATTAGTCCACCTCCTCCAACAAGTACAAACACTAGCACTAGCCAAGCCCCTTCTTCACCAATTCCATCATCCCCCTCGAGTGATGATGAAATAAACGATGAAGAGTTTGAGGCATTGTTAGATGAGCTTCATGGTAAAGGTGGTGCGCCAAAATCATTAGAAGGGGCTGATTCCAACAAGCCTGCTCCAAGTATTGAACCTAAGCAGCCCGAACCTGTTATAACTAAACCAGTTGCTAAACCAAAACCGGCACCTCAACCAGCAAAGCCAGCTTCTTCACCATCTCCAGTTGCAAAAGCGCAAAGTGCACCTGCATCGGCCAAAAAGCCCCCTGCGCCTCAAGCTGAGACGACAGTCCGTGTTGACACTAAGCGTCTAGACCAAATCATGAATATGGTCGGTGAACTGGTACTAGTGAGAAACCGCCTCGTTAGTTTGGCAAATAATTCTAGCAGTGAAGCTATGGGTAAGGCGATATCTAACCTTGATGTAGTTACCGCAGATTTACAAGGTGCGGTAATGAAAACACGAATGCAGCCAATTAAAAAAGTGTTTGGCCGATTCCCTCGTGTTGTTAGAGACTTAGCACGTAGTTTAAAGAAAGATATTAATCTTATTCTTGAAGGTGAAGAGACCGATTTAGATAAAAACTTGGTTGAAGCACTTGCAGATCCACTCGTTCACTTAGTTAGAAACTCAGTTGATCACGGTATTGAAATGCCAGATGTTCGTGAGGCATCAGGCAAACCTCGCACAGGTACAGTGACGCTCTCAGCATCTCAGGAAGGAGACCATATTCTGTTGACCATTAAAGATGATGGTGCAGGGATGGATGCTGAAAAACTGAAAAAGATTGCGATAAATAAAGGCGTTATTGATTCGGACCAAGCAAGTCGATTGTCTGACACTGAAGCTTATAACTTGATTTTTGCTCCAGGCTTCTCAACAAAAGAAGAAATTTCAGATATTTCAGGCCGTGGTGTTGGGATGGACGTAGTTAAGACGAAAATCACTCAACTTAACGGCTCTGTTAATATTCAGTCAGAGCTCGGCGTTGGCACTATCCTTGAGATAAAAGTTCCATTAACACTGGCTATTTTACCAACCCTAATGGTTGTAGTTGGCGAGCAAACATTTGCTTTACCTCTTGCTGGTGTAAGTGAAATTTTCCACTTAGATCTGACAAAAACAAATGTAGTAGATGGCCAGCTAACGATTATTGTGCGTGAAAAAGCAATCCCTTTATTCTACTTAGAGCATTGGCTAGTTAAGGGGGCAGATAGATCAACGAAGAAAGCCGAAGGTCATGTTGTTATAGTGCAGATAGGTACTCAACAGGTTGGCTTTGTGGTTGACTCTCTCATCGGCCAAGAAGAAGTTGTGATCAAGCCATTAGATGCATTATTGCAAGGTACTCCTGGCATGGCAGGTGCGACAATCACTTCAGATGGTGGCATAGCATTAATCTTAGATGTGCCAAATATGCTAAAACACTATGCAGGTAAATAACCTGAGATAGCAAAACAGTTAAAAGGTGGTGCGGATGCACCACTTTTCGTTCTTAAGAATTCATAGAGTATGCTAATGGCAGTAAAAGTTTTAGTTGTAGATGATTCAAGCTTTTTTAGGCGTCGAGTCAGCGAAATTTTAGAGCAAGATAGTGATATTAAGGTAATTGACTTTGCTGTTAATGGGCAAGAGGCGGTTGAAAAAGCGGCTTCATTACGTCCAGATGTTATTACTATGGATGTAGAAATGCCTATTTTAGACGGAATTAGTGCCGTAAAAAAAATTATGCAGGCTAACCCTACGCCAATCCTGATGTTTTCTTCACTAACTCGAGAAGGGGCAAGTGCTACTCTAGATGCGCTTGATGCAGGTGCATTAGACTTTTTGCCTAAAAAGTTTGAAGACATAGCCCGTAATAGCGAAGAAGCAATTAAGTCTCTACAAAACAAGGTGAAAGAAATCGGGCGAAGAAGACTTCCTCGTTCAGTTAGCAGCTATTCGCGACCAGCAGTGAACAAGCAAGCGGCTACTCAATCACCGGTGGCAGACAGGTCTGCAGCAGCATCTCGCACGTCAAGTATTGCTCAACCTGATAGAAGTTTTCAAAGAGCAGCTGTTCAGCCAGCATCAAGTTCAACTGCAACAGCTAAACAGTTCAAAGCGTCTGGAAAGCAATATAAACTTGTGGCAATAGGGACTTCAACAGGTGGGCCAGTTGCACTGCAAACCATACTAACGCAGCTACCTGCTAACTTTCCACACCCGATATTGTTGATTCAACATATGCCAGCTGCTTTCACACCCGCTTTTGCAACTAGACTAAATAGCCTTTGTAAGATAAAGGTAAAAGAGGCAGAACATGGTGATAAATTACAGCCAGGTGTTGCTTATTTAGCGCCAGGTGGTAAGCAAATGTTGGTTGAATCAAAAGGTGCAATGAAAACGCTTCGAGTTTTTGAGGATGATAGTGCAAGAGTGACCTACAAGCCGTGTGTTGATGTCACCTTTGCAAGTGCAGCAAAAGCTTATCAAGCTGATGTACTCGCCATAGTTTTAACTGGAATGGGTGCTGATGGTCGAGACGGCGCACGTTTACTGAAACAATCAGGTGCAACAATCTGGGCTCAGGATGAGCAGAGCTGCGTGGTTTACGGCATGCCTCAAGCTGTTACAAATGCAGGACTATCCTCTGAAAGCTTGGCTTTACATGACGTCGCAACAAGAATAAATAAAGAAATAGGTTGTTAATCTATTTGTTCAAGCACTGGGAAGTAATTGTTTCGTGAAGATCTGGACTGTAGCAAATCAAAAGGGAGGCGTTGGTAAAACAACGACTACGGTGAGTCTTGGCGGTATTCTTGCCAAGCAAGGCAAACGCGTTTTGCTTATAGATACAGACCCTCACGCATCTCTGACTTATTATTTTGGTATTGATTCTGAAGAGTTAGAAGTCAGTGTTTATGACATATTTGCTCGAGGGACGGCAATGGAGAGCGAGGAAATCCTCCAAGCTTTATGCCCCTCAACCATTGAAAACCTTGATATTTTGCCGGCAACAATGGCAATTGCGACGCTTGATAGAAGCATGGGTAATCGCAATGGTATGGGCTTAATCCTGAAAAAAACACTGGCGAAAATAAGCGAACATTACGACTATGCGATTCTTGATTGCCCACCTGTATTAGGCGTGCTAATGGTAAATGCTCTCGCAGCCAGTGAACGTGTGCTAATTCCAGTGCAAACTGAGTTCCTAGCGCTTAAAGGTTTAGATCGTATGATGCGTACCATGGAATTAATGCAAAGCTCTCAAGCAAAACAATATAATTACACCATCGTACCAACCATGTATGATAAGCGAACCAAGGCATCGTTAGAGGCATACAAAACATTGCTTGCCAATTACGAAGGGTCTGTCTGGCCCGGTGTTATTCCGGTTGACACAAAATTTAGAGATGCCAGTTTGGCACAGCAAGCGCCAGTTGAGTTTTGTCCAAAATCTAGAGGTGTATTTGCGTATAAAGCACTACTAGAGTATTTAATGAAGGGTAGTTAGAAGCTATATGAGTAAACACTTGTTTGCTAATGAAAAGGTGATGAAGCAGTATCTTGGCGCATTATTACAAGAAGATGAGCCTCAAGAGACTGCGCTTGCCCCTGTGGCAAAATTACTCGAGCGTGTCCCTGAGATTACTGAGACAGAGTTAAGCCAACCAGTCAATAAAGTTGTACCAGATATCATTGAGACTCAACCTGCCCCGGAATTAGAAAGCCCTGAGGTTGTTGAAATCCCAGAAGGTGAGTCGAAAGATCTTGAGTTAACAAAAAATAATACTATTATCAAAGAAGAAGCTGTTGTTGAACCAAGTTTAACAAGTGTTCAAGAAGAGTATGGTGAAAGTGAGTTTCAAGCACTATTTTTTGAAGTCGCAGGGCTAACTCTTGCTGTTCCTCTAAAGTCTTTAGGTGGTATTCACCAACTAGGAGAAGTAACACAGCTTTTCGGCAAACCTAAGTGGTTTAAAGGTGTCATGGTTAACCGTGAAGAAAAGCTAAATGTTGTTGATACTGCCAGATGGGTTATGCCAGAGAAGTATACCCCGGAGCTTGAAGAAAAACTGGATTATCAATATTTAATTACACTCGGTGATAGCCCATGGGGGCTATTGGCTGAAAATTTAATAAATAACATTACATTAAAGCCTGAAGACATTAAATGGCGTGTAAACGGTGGCAAGCGACCTTGGCTTGCTGGCGTCATTAAAGAAAAAATGTGTGCTTTGATTGATGTAGAGAATTTAAACCGCTTACTAGAGCAAGGCTTAGATAGCCAAGAGCAGTAACTCAGAACTTTATGGAGTATAACCATGAGCCAAGATAGACTACTTTCTGCAGACAATAATGCCGACAGTAATGATGAAGTTCTTCAATGGGTAACTTATAAGTTAGAAGACGAAACGTATGGTATTAATGTAATGCAAGTGCAGGAAGTGCTGCGTTATACTGAAATTGCACCAGTTCCAGGTGCACCAAGCTATGTTCTTGGTATTATCAATCTACGTGGTAACGTTGTTACTGTTATTGATACTCGCGCACGCTTTGGTTTGATGAGTGCAGAAGTGACAGACAATTCTAGGATTGTCATCATCGAAGCTGAAAAGCAAGTGATTGGTATTCTTGTTGATAGTGTTGCTGAAGTTGTGTACTTACGCAGCTCTGAAATTGACAGTGCGCCAAACATTGGTACAGAAGAAAGCGCTAAGTTTATTCAAGGTGTATCAAATAGAGAAGGTGAGCTACTTATTCTTGTTGATCTGAATAAGTTACTTAGCGATGATGAGTGGGATGAGTTGAGTCACATATAAGTGCTAGCTGTCGTTCAAGAAAATCTTGCTTTTATTGTAGTCACTATTACTTCAGGTATCCTTTTTTTAATATGTCTGGGGTTTATTTTTGGATTGCAAAAAAAGTTAGAACAAAATCATAAAAATCAAAAGTTTTTAAAACAACAACTCGAAGAATCTAATGCTCAAACTGAGATACTACGCAGTGAAATAGCTGAACTAAGATCAGGTTTAATGAGCGTTGGTAAGCGCTTACTGGCTTGCGAAAACTTTGCGAAAGATTTAGCCCAGCAGCAAGCAGCACAAAAGTACGATGATCCAGATGCAAAAATTTATTCTCGAGCTGTTAAAATGATTGAGCTAGGAGCCGATCTCGAAGAGATAATGCAAGAGTGTGAAATACCTCGAGCAGAAGCGGAGTTACTTCTTTCATTGCACCAAAAACAATCTTAAATAAAAGCGCTGAGTACTTACCTCGGTGCTTTTTCTTTTAAGCTTTTATATTCAACTTCTTATTAAAGCCTTCCCAGCCAGGTGGGAACTTACCTCTTAAAACATAAGAAAAAGCAATTAATTCGGCGATTACATAATAGAGCTCTTTAGGGATCTCTTGGTTTAACTCAAGTTGATTTAATGTCGACGCCAGTTCGGCATCTTCGTGGATCATAATGCCTTTTTCTTTTGCGAATGTAATGATCTCATCAGCTAACTCACCAAACCCTTTACAGACAACCTCAGGTGACTTGCCTGCTTCATATAGCAAGCCAATGGCTGATTTTTGTTCCATTTTCAATTCCCCTAAACCTGAATATTGACAATAGCATGCTGAGTAAAAAATAAATCAGCTTTTTCACTGTCTTCATTTAACTCGATGTCACCCACTTGCAGACCATGAGCACTTAATTTCCTTCTCAAAGTATCAAGGTGCGGCGCAGCTATTGCACATACCTGAGAGGAGTTTCCGGTTAATTGACATTCTAGTGATTTATCCATGAGTTCCGCTTGCACTGAGAGTTTTCCAGTAGAAGCGAAGTCGAAGTTTAATCGGATATACCAAACCGTTTTTTCAGGTAAATTGCCTTTTGCTGGTTTTTTATAATTGCCTATTTGTAAATGTGTCTGTTGGCAATTGTCAGGGAGCTTAGTTGGTAAAAACAAACTGACTAATAGTTGGGTATCACTAGTTTGGTTTTGATTTTGGTTGATGTTTGCTGACTGAAGCATATTTTGTTGCAAACTATTATTGAGTTGCACGAGTTCACTCATCAAAGATGAGTTTAAATTGGGTATTTGTTGCTGAAGTTGGCCGATATTCTGTGCTTTAAAGTTGGGTTGTAGGGTTTTTAACAGAGCATCTAATTTCGCTTGAGTTGAACGATCGTTATTTTCATCTTGCATCATTTTTGGCGCAGATAGAAATGTTAGCAGCAATTTTTCAACGTTATTCAGTAAACTACTACTTTGTAGGTTTGTATTTATATTGCTTTGAGTCGCTGCGCTAGTAAGTGGGTTTGGTAAGTTAAGCTCATTGGCAATTTGCGCTGAAGAGTGCTGTTTCTCATCAATCATTCTAGAAAAAGCTTGATGCACCAAACGCGAAAGATCTGGTGACTTTTCATCCTTAAAGCGAGAAAGTTTATTAATCTGCTCTGAGCTTACTTCCGGCATCAATTTTTCGGTTTTATCTATTTGTTGCTCAGATATAAATGGCTTAATCAAACGTTTCTCAAGGCTACCTGAAGGCACATAATGGTTCTTTATGATTGATAATACATTTTGGCTAGGAAGCCTAACTTGGTTTGAGTCATTCATTACTTCAGATTGGGGACTAAGGCTTTGTAGTAAAGCATTAGTATTTTTCGCAACGTTTTTACTTTGTTGTGTTATCGGACTCATACTGCTTTGTATTGAACTTTGAGTATCTGAAGCTGCACCATTTTTAACATCAATTTGCTTTTTTCCTTCCTTATTTAGTTGCGTGAGTGCACTGTGTAGGTGTGGAGATGCAACAGTTGTAGTGCGAGTTTTTACTTCATTAATTGGATTTTTTGTTGTTTGTAATTGCTCACTTTTATTCGCGTTTTTATTTCCTAAAAAGGAGGTAGTTAGCCCTTTTTCAGCGTTTACTTCGTTGCTTAAAGATGTTCTTTGAATTGCTTCTTTAGATATAAACCTTTCTTGCGTAGCCATTTGAACTTTGTTGGGGTTTATTTCAGTGTTCACCTGTTTGGCTTTTGGCTGCTGTAATGATGACTCTTGCTTGGGTGAGGGCATCGACTCAGATGGAAGCTTATTTGGATCACTTACACTTGATGCCATGGACGTTTTAGGCGTTGCTTTCAAATTTTCCTGAGAAAATAGTGATGTTGCTAAAAGGTGTTCGGGAACTTTGAGTGGCGCCATAATTGTAAATTGAGGTGTAAAAGCTATTGTTTGTCTGATCTGAGAAAATAGCTGCACAATAGGTTCTGATTTTAAGTTTTTTGCTTCAGGGTAAATGAGCGTTTGAGAGTCGGGTGTTTTGTTCAAGGTAAGCAATTTATTCACAACAGCCGCGATATCCACATTTGAAGAAACAGTGTTTTTACTGTTTTTCTCACCGATCAACATAAAAGGCGCTGCAATAATATTTCGTAATGCAGCTTGTACTGCTTGCTTTACGTCTTTAAATGAAACATTTAGCAAGGGCTTGTCATAATGCAACCCCGATTTGAGAGGCGCCTCGTTTGTGGGCCTTTCCAGCTTTGTAGCCTGTGTAAGCATTGACTTAGCTGAGTGCTTTAATTGAATAGCATATTGTTTCGACTTTTCGCTAATTTCAAGGCCATGCATGGTGGAAGTAGGTGTTGCAGCCCGCCAGCTTTTGTCTTGGGTGTTTGCTGAAAGCGGTTCTATATTTCTGAGTGATAAAGCTGCTTTGGTGACAGGATGTTGAATTTTTGGCGCTTTCTCAGAAAAATTAAGGACCATAGAAGGAAAGCTATTTGTTAGGCTCTGTGTAATTTTATTCTTGGCGATTGGTTGTTTGAGCAGTTGCTCTCCAAAGCGATCACTTATCGTGAGTAATACCTGTGCAGTATTGGCATTTAACTTTGCAATTAATTTAGGCTCTGCGGCAAGTATTTTTGCAAGACTTGGATTGATTGCTAGGCTTACATCAAGCTTAGGAAGCTGAAGGCTCGCGGGTGTGGTTTTTATCTCAGCGTGTGTCGTGATATTTGGGCCAATTGAATCTCCTTTTAAAAAGTTCAACAGAGAGAGCAATTGGTCAGGAGCCTTGATATGTAAACCTTGTTTTGGGGTTTGTAATGTTAACTTTAATCCCGTTTCATCGAGCTTAACAATTGCTTCTGGTAGTTCGAGCTTTTGACTGTGAGGCTCTATTGCAAGGCGAACAGTTTGCCAGCGTCCATTTATTTCGATGTCCATATTGATTGAATCAGATTTTATCGAAATGTTCTTGGCTAAGAACGATTGCCCAATCGAGTTATGCAAAGCGCGTCTATTTGCTTCGCTTAAAGTTGAGATAGACTCAGATGAGACCGAGCTCAGGTTTATAATTGGCAATTCATTCATTATTTTAAATCAAATTTTAAGTAATCGGTCGCAAAGCTCTGTTCGTATTACCATACCATTATGGTAGACTATCGCCCAATTTTACGCACCGAGAATACTAATTTGCTAGAGGTTAAATCTGTCACTTGCGTCAAGCAAGAACGCTGTTTATTTGAAGCGCTTAGCTTTACACTCGGATCTGGCAAGATTATGCAAATTGAAGGCCCAAATGGTGCGGGAAAAACCTCTTTATTGAGGATTTTGTCAGGCTTTGCTCAACCAGAAGAAGGTGAAGTACTGTTCGAGCAGCGTTCAATTAATGATTATTACGATGAATTTGCTGCTGAGTTATTATTCATTGGGCATAAAACGGGTGTAAACGCCCAACTCACAGCATTTGAAAATGTCTGTCATTGGCTGCGTGTTCACGGTTATAACGATGAAAGTCAGGTGTATGACCTATTAGGCAAGTTAGGCTTAGTGGGCCTAGAAGATGTACCTGTCAGAACACTATCAGCAGGTCAGCAACGCCGAGTTGCACTGGTTAGACTTTGGCTAAACAGCGCAAAGCTGTGGATTTTAGATGAGCCTTTTACAGCCCTAGATAAAAAAGGCGTTGCCATGTTGCAGTGCCGCTTTAATGAGCATCTCGAGCAAGGCGGATCAATTTTATTAACAACGCACCAAGACCTCACGCAGCATTTTGAACAATTACAAACTTTAGTGCTGGAGTATCGACACTAATGCAAGTAAATCATTCTTATTGGCAGCTTTTTAAAGCTGTATACAGCAAAGATGTCACTTTAGCATTTAGGCAGCGTGCAGAAATAGTAAACCCGTTATTGTTTTTTCTAATCGTCATTACCTTGTTTCCTTTAGCAATTGGCCCTGAGCCTGGGTTATTAGCCCGCATGGCGCCAGGTATTATTTGGGTTGCAGCGCTACTGTCTACCATGCTAGGCCTTGATAAGTTATTCAGAGATGATTATCACGATGGTTCATTAGAGCAAATGATTGCCTCACCTTATCCATTGTCTTTGTGCGTGTTAGCGAAAGTCTTTGCGCATTGGACCATCACCGGTTTACCTATGGTTCTAATGGCACCCATGTTTGCACTTTTGATGAACCTTGAGTCTCAGGCGCTCGGTGCAACCATTTTAACCTTATTAATCGGAACCCCATTGTTAAGCTTTATCGGTGCCATCGGCGCTGGTTTAACAGTGGGCTTACAAAAAGGAGGTATTCTAATGAGTTTACTTGTTTTACCTCTTTATATTCCTGTCCTAATTTTTGCAACCTCGGCCATTGATACCAGTAGTATGTCGCTGGCATATGGCGGACAGCTTGCAATCTTGGGTGCGATGTTAGCTGTTGCCTGCATTGCCGCACCTTTGGCCATATCGTCAGCATTAAGAGTGAGTGTAAGTTAACATGTGGAAATGGTTACATCCCTACGCTAAAGCAGATCGTGCATACCAGTTGTGTAACACCTTACTGCCGTATTTTGCCGTAATTACCGTTGTCTGTTTAGTTGTTGGTTGGGTCTGGGGCTTAGCGTTTGCGCCAGCTGATTATCAACAAAAAGACAGCTACAGGATCATCTTTATTCATGTGCCTTCAGCCATTTTGTCTATGGGCGCGTATTCTTCAATGGCGATTGCCGCAATTGTGGCACTCGTCTGGCAGTTGAGAAATGCTGAGTTGGCTGTAATTGCAATTGCGCCTGTAGGGGCTGCAATGACTGCAATTGCTCTCATCACCGGTGCTGCATGGGGTAAGCCTATGTGGGGAGCATGGTGGGTGTGGGATGCACGCTTAACCTCAGAGCTCATTCTTTTATTCTTATATCTAGGGGTTTTATCGCTCTATCATGCGTTTGAAGACAAAAAGGCAGCGGGTAAAGCGGCTTGTATCTTAGCGATCGTAGGTGTGATCAATCTACCTATTATTCATTTCTCAGTTGAGTGGTGGAACACGTTACACCAAGGTGCAACCATCACTAAGTTTGATACGTCGGCAATTGACCCTAGCATGTTGTGGCCTTTATTTATCAACATCGCTGGCTTTGCTGGTTTTGTGGGTGTGATTACACTGATTCGTTTAAAAAATGAAATTCTTCAGCGTGAAAAACACCGTCCTTGGGTACGCAGTTTAGTAAGTCGAGGTTAACAATGCAGTTCGAATCTTTTAGTGACTTTATAGCTATGGGTGGCTATGGCTTCTTTGTGTGGCTTTCATATGGTTCTTGTGCCGCTATTTTGGCTAGTATTCTACTTAGTTCTCTTAACGATAGTAAAAAACTAAAAAAAGAAGTAAAAGCGCAAATGTTGCGTGAAGAGCGTATAAAGAAAGCAAAAGAGGAGGCGCAAGCATGAACCCTAGACGTAAAAAGCGCATGTTTGCTGTGCTAGGCATTATCTTTGGTCTTGGCTCAGCGATTGGCTTAACTTTATACGCATTACAAGAAAACATTAATTTGTTCTACACCCCGTCAGAGCTAATAAATGGTAAGGGTGAAAACTATGAAATGCCATTCGTAGGTCAAAAGTTGCGAATTGGCGGCATGGTTGTACCAGGCTCAGTAAAGCGCGATGAAACTTCGTTGGATGTTGAGTTTAAGCTCATTGATACTGGCCCGATGGTGACTATTCGCTATCACGGGATTTTGCCAGATCTGTTTCGTGAAGGTCAGGGTATTGTCGCACAAGGTACTTTAATTGAGCCTGATGTGATTGAGGCCTTTGAAGTTTTAGCCAAGCATGATGAAGAATATATGCCTGCTGAAATTGCAGAAGCCGTTAAAGGTATCAAACACGAAAAACCAAAATATAATTTAAATAACGAGAATTAGTATGATCCCAGAAATTGGTTATTTCTCGCTTGTACTGGCAATGGGCTTAAGCTTGTTGCTATGTATTTTTCCTTTATGGGGCGCTTACACCGGTAATCTTAGGTTAATGCGAGCAGCGCCTTCATTGGCTGTTGGTCAGTGTCTTTTTGTTCTATTTTCTTTCGCAATTTTAATTTATGTCACGCTGACTGATGATTTTACCGTCGCGTATGTGGCACATCATTCAAGCACAACTTTACCTTGGTACTACAAGGTTACGTCGACTTGGGGTGGCCATGAAGGTGCAATTTTACTCTGGCTCGTAATGCAGTCGTCTTGGACAGCATTGGTTGCGCTTATGTCAAACTCTTTACCTTGGGTTTTACGTGCTCGCGTGCTAGGCGTGCTGGGTTTCTTGGGGGTTGGCTTTATGCTTTATACTTTATGGATGTCGAGCCCATTTGAGCGTTTACTGCCTTATTACCCAGTAGAAGGGCGTGATTTAAATCCGCTGCTACAAGACCCGGGTATGATCATTCACCCACCATTGCTTTATATGGGCTATGTGGGCCTATCTGTATCCTTTGCGTTTGCAATTGCGGCATTACTAACGGGTAAGCTTGATAATACTTGGGCTAAATGGTCTCGCCCATGGACTATGGTTGCGTGGGGTTTCTTAACATTAGGTATCACTATCGGCAGTTGGTGGGCGTATGCTGAACTAGGCTGGGGCGGATGGTGGTTCTGGGATCCAGTTGAAAACGCTTCACTGATGCCATGGCTAGTTGCTACTGCATTACTGCACTCGTTAGCAGTGACTGAAAAACGCGGTGTGTTTAAATCTTGGACGGTATTACTTGCGATTACTGCGTTTAGTTTATGTTTGCTGGGTACCTTTATCGTTCGTTCAGGGATTATTGTCTCTGTGCATGCCTTCGCGACTGATCCAGACCGAGGACTATATATCCTTTCGTTCTTAGGTGTTGTGGTTGGCGGTAGCTTAGCGTTATACGCAATGCGCGTTTCTGAAGTTTATAGTGAGGGACGCTATAAGTTTGCTTCTCGAGAAGTGACTCTCTGGGCGAATAATATCTTTTTAGTGGTGGCAACCCTCATTGTATTGCTGGGCACCTTGTTGCCTATGATCCATAAAGAGTTAGGCTTAGGCACCATTTCAATTGGTGTGCCTTTCTTTAATCAGATGTTCTCTATTTTGGTTGTGCCTTTTGCTTTATTACTAGGTATTGCACCTATGATGCGTTGGAAGCAAAACCAATTACCACCTATGGTGAAAAAATGGGGAGGTATGTTGGTCTTAGCTCTGGCTCTGACGGCATTGTGGTTATTGCCTAACTACGAATATGTTGCGCCGATGACGTTTATTGCAACAGCGCTTGCAGTGTGGATCACGCTAGGCACATTGCTAGATATTTTTGACAAGGCGTCTGCACAAGACAGCTTTGCAAATGGTATAAAACGTTTAGGTTTAAGTTATTGGGCAATGGTGCTTGGCCATATTGGTATTGCATTTGTGATAGCCAGTGTGACACTTACATCAGCGTATTCAGTCGAACGATCAGTCAGCATGAAACCAGGTGACGTGGCACAGCTAAACGAATACAGCTATCGCTTTGATGGTGTAAAGGAAATTCGCGGTCCAAACTACAGTGGTCATGCGGGTGTGGTAACTGTGTTAAAAGACGATAAATTCATCGTTGAGTTATATGCTGAAAAACGCCTATATGATATCGGCATGCAATTTATGACAGAAGCTGCGATTGATGATGGTTTCTTCAGAGATTTATATTTAGCGCTCGGTGAGCAACTGAGTGAAGGTGCGTGGTCGTTACGTATTTATCACAAACCTTACGTTCGCTGGATGTGGCTAGGTGGTATTTTAATTTCACTTGCCGGCTTCATGGTTGTGGCAGATAAGCGTTACCGTAGAAGAAAGATAAAGGGAGCTGTAGCATGAATAAAAAGCTATTAGGTTTTATTCCTTTTTTAATCTTTATCTTCTTATGTGTTTTCCTGTACCAAGGCTTGTTTGGTAACCCAAGAGAGTTACAAACCGGCCGTATAGGTCAAACGATGCCAAGCTTTGTTTTACCTGATTTAATGGATGAATCAAAACAGTGGCGTGATACAGATCTAAAAGGTGACGTATATTTACTGAATGTATGGGGCACTTGGTGCCCGACCTGTATCGCTGAATTGGGTTATCTTACTGAGTTAAGAGAGCGTGGGGTACGCATTATTGGTTTGTATTATGAGCAAGCTTATGATCCAGACTTTGGCGATCAATTTGATATCAATGCACTGCGCAATGAAGTGCAGAATATGCTTGATAGAGCTGGCAACCCATATCAATTCAATATTTTAGACTTAGACCGCACACTGGCACTTGACCTAGGCGTTTCAGGTGCGCCTGAAACTTTCCTTGTTGATGCCAATGGTACGATTTTATTGCACCACACAGGAGATATAAACCCTCGAGTTTGGCGTGCTAAGTTTGCACCTGTTATGCAGGAGTTATCAGAATGAGAATTTTAACTTTATTATTTCTTAGCATTTTAAGCTTTTCAGCTTATAGTGCACAAGATGAATATGAGTTCGCTAATGCTGAGCGTGCAGCAACCTTCAAGGCCCTGACGCAAGAGCTTCGTTGTCCGAAATGTCAAAACCAGAATATCGCTGATTCAGATGCCATTGTCGCTAGGGACTTACGTGACAAGGTGCTAATGTTAGTTAACGAAGGAAAATCAAAGCAAGAAGTCATTGATTACATGATTGACCGTTATGGTTACTTTGTTCACTACCAACCGCCGGTTACACCTGCAACCATTGTACTTTGGGTATTACCAGTACTAATTGTGATCATTGGTTTTGGCTTTATTGTCTTTCGACAAAAGAAGGCGTCAAAGAAACAAAAGTGGAATGCGCAAGACGAAGAAAAGCTCGCGCAACTGATCAAGCAGTATCAACGTCAGGAGCATAATTCATGAGCGCAATGACGCAAATGTGGGGCATGTTTGCTCTATTATCAATTCTTGCCGCTTTGTTTGTTGTGGTGCCATTTTTACGACGTGAAAAGGTCATCGCGGTTGATTCTGATGCCAATGCAGAGCGTATTGCCATTTATCAACAGCGCTTAGATGATTTAGAGCAAGAGTTTGCGGATAAGAAAATTGAGCAAACAGCTTACAACGAATCAATTGTTGAGTTAAAGCGCCGCTTGCTTAATGAGTTGTCTCCTGAGAAGCAACTTAATGCTCGAGGTAATAACCGTATATTCGCGCTAACCGGTTTGGCTTTTTTAGTCGCAGTGAGTGCCGTATTTTATGGCTTTACAGGCAGTCAAAAGCAAATAGAAGATTGGTACACTGCCATCGATAGGTTGCCAGAATTTGGTGAACGTGCGGTTTTACAGCAAGGCGAACCACTGTCTCAGAATGAACTTCAAGCATTTGCTTTAGGTCTGCGCACAAAGCTGGCAGAAAGTGGCGATGATGCCGTTGCTTGGATGCTGTTAGGCCGTGTTGCTATGTCACTGGGTGATAATGATATGGCCAAGCAAGCTTTTGAAAAAGTACTGGTTATGCAGCCTGATAATAACAATGTATTGGTGAACTTCAGCCAAGTATTGCTAATTGAAGGTACTGAGCCGAGCATGAATCGCGCTGCGAGAATGCTTTCTAAAGTTTTACAGTCTGATCCAAGTAATATGGACGCGATTTCGCTATTGGCATTAATTGCATATGAGCGTCAAGACTGGGAAGAAGCGAAAGCCGCATTTGAAGTACTGCAATCTTCTATGACCCAAGATGACCCTCGCTTTGCCATGATTTCAGAGCGTATTCATGATATCGAGCATAAAATCAATCCTGATGCTCATGCGCATGAAGAAAGTCAGCCTCCTGCAGGTGCATCATTGACGGTATCTGTGTCGTTAAATGATTCTATAGCAAGTCAGTTACCAGACAATGCGACGTTGTTTATTTTTGCTAAAGCCCATAATGGCCCACCAATGCCATTGGCTGTGAACAAATTAAAACAATTTCAATTTCCGATTACTGTTACACTTGATGACAGCATGGCTATGATGCCTGATCTGAAACTTTCTAATTTTGAAAAAGTTGAGATCACTGCCCGAGTTTCAAGTGATGAAGCTGTAACGGTGCAGACGGGCGACTTAGAAGGTCAATCAGACGTGATAGCCTTAGATAATGCGCCGTCAATTGTGCGTGTTGAGATCAGTCGTGTAATAACCAGCACAGGAAGCTAAATGTTAAAACCTATATTATCTGCGTTTGCTGCACTCATTATTTCAGGGTGCGCAACAGTTGCCCCAGAAAAAGTTGATGAGCGAGATCCGCTTCAAAGTATCAACAGAACGGTGTATGACTTCAATATGGATGTACTTGATGCATATATTTTGAAGCCTGTCGCCGAAGGATACCTAGCCGTAACCAATGATCCGGTTAGAAAAAGTGTCTATGCGTTTACGACCAATATTGCAGCTCCCACTGATGCGGTTAACTCATTATTGCAGGGAAAACCAAAAGATACAGGCATTAATACTGCGCGGTTCTTGGTGAATTCAACGGTGGGTATTTTTGGTCTCTTTGATGTTGCAAGCTCATTAGGTTTAAAACATAAAGATGAAGATTTCGGGCAGACTTTAGGTGTATGGGGCGTTGGCGATGGCGCATATTTAATGTTGCCAGGTTATGGACCGTCTACCGCTAGAAACATCACGGGTGACGTGGTAGACAAGTTTGTATTACCTGAACTTGCGATGTCTACACCTCAAAGCCTATTAGTTTTTGCTGTAAGAGCAATTGATACGCGTGCGAGTTTATTATCGCAAGAGAAGCTACTTCGTGAGTCACTTGACCCGTATGTGTTCATGAAAGATATCTACTTCCAGCGTCAACTTTACGAGCTGCATGATGGTAACCCACCAATCAAAGAAGAAGAAGTTGAAGATTTTGATGAAGACTTCTTAGAGAATCTTTAAGAACGCAAGCATACTTAATAGAAAGCCAAGTCAATGACTTGGCTTTTTCTTTATCTAACACTAATCCTAAGAGTTAAAAGCGCCAGTTGAGGTTAAGCCAAGCAGTTAACCCCGCTTCATTCACTCTGCTGGTCTGCTCATAGCCATTTACAGCCGCACCTGCACGACTTAAGTGCTCGCTGTAGGCTTTGTCGAGTAAATTATCTATCCCAAAACTCCAGTCTATGTTTTGATTTTGACTGTAGTTAGCATTTATTGACAGCACACCGTAACCGGCGGACTTTGAGACGTCTTGACCTGCGATATTACCCTGACCAACAGCAACACGATGTTGCTTTTGTACAACACGCCAAAGCATGCCAAGCTGCCAATCTTTTAGTGCGTAATCAAGTGTAAAACGAGCCTGTAAAGCAGGTTGTTGCGCCAATGGTCTATGATCAGTTAGGTTTGTAGCCCGTACCCAACTGATACTTGCCCCAGTTGATAACGACTTAGTGAGTGAATATTTGCTGTCTAACTCAAAACCAAAGCTCTCAGAGTCAACGTTACGCGTTACTTTTGCCGATTTACCCATTTTCTCAAACGTATTGTCGATGAGAATAAAATCATCGGTTTGATTGTAGAAAACAGAAGCTGAGCTTTGCCAATTATCAGTTTGGTGGACTAAGCCTAAATCGAATTGACTTGTGGCTTCATGCTTTGTGTTAAAAGCACTTGTTGTCTCTTCGCTGCTTCGACCCGCTCCTAATAATTCCCAGTAATCAGGAAATCGTTCTACATAACCGAAGCCTGCAAAGTAACTGGTATTTTCGGTTTGCGCTTGAAATCTTGTAAACCCACTATACAAAGATGACTTTCGGGTCTGAAAAGCAGTTGGGTTAGGGGACATCATCATCATTGAGCCGACCATTTTACGGTCATCCGTTGCTTGCCATCTGTCTATGCGTAAGCCCGATACCCATTGTTTGTTTTCTTCTAGACTAAATTCGTATTCTGCAAATACCCCAAGCTGCTCAAAACGTCCGTCGGTAGTACGCATTTGATTGTCAATTGGCATCATATTGATATTCATAGACATACGATTTGTATGCTCATTACTTTGATGGTCAACGCCAATGCTAAACTTGCTCGTTTTATTATACTCACCGTGTGCTAAAAACTTACCGCCGTAAGTTGTTCTGTCGGGGTTCATCGCTCTAGGCGTTTTGTTCATTGGTGTTGCAACGAAATCACGTAATGAGAAATTGTCCATAATATGATCGACATAGTTGTAAAAAGCTTGCCCTTCAATGCGTTTAATGACTGTGCCTTCAAGTAACCAATCGAATTTAATTGCACTGTGAGTTCTGTCAAATAAACTTCCGTCCATTGCTCTATCTGCATAAGCAACTTCGCCATCACTTCGGCCAAGAGAAAGGCTAATAATCTTATCGTCACTTGGTGTGTAAGCGAACTCTAAATCGGTATTCCACTTCTCGTACCCTGAATGCACGTGCGTACCATTGCCGTCCTTATAATTGTCTGCTTTGTTATAGCTGGCTGATATATTGGCAAAGTAGTCTTGATCTCCAAACTTTAGCTGAGAATTAATACCTCTACGTCCTGCATTGGCAAGCACTAGGTTGCTAAAACCCTCTAAGCCAGCTTTGTCCATTCTGTAACTATCACGCTCAAATAATACGGTCGCAGCGCTGTTACCTGGTCCATATAATACTGTTTGTGGGCCTTTTATTACGGTAAGCGTGTCATAGGTTTGTGGCGTAATATAAGCCGTTGGAGGGTCCATACGATTTCCACATCCACCCAAGGTGAGGTTGCCATCTGTTAGAATATTCAAGCGCGAACCTGCTTGACCTCTAAAGACTGGATCTGAGCTTGCAGCCCCTTTTTTGATTAATGAAAAGCCACTGATACTTGAGAGTAAATCTGACCCATCTTGAGCAGGCAAGGGCTGCCTTGGCAATTTAGGATCGGTCTTTATATTGAGTGGTGTTTGCATTGGTGCTATGACAACGATTTTTTCTATGTCATCAGCTACAGCATAGCCACTTAATACGGTGCAGATAAGTCCACTTAGAATTGATTTTTTCATTTAAAAGCCCAGCAATTGAAAGAGTTGTGGGCAGTGTATAGATTTTTATTTGCTGAGGAATGTGACAGATTGTCGCACCTAGCGGGGTTTGTTGATGCGACAATATCTTGATTGATTTATATCAAGTTAATTCTGTACTAATTGCACTCCATGACTTGAAGTTGCTCGTTGCCCCAAGTAACAGCTTGGTTGTAAATTTCAGGTAGTAAATCGTTGCTAAATTTAATACGTTCACAATATTCACCGGTCAACTCCCAATCTGCTTGCTCATAAGCTTTGATGAGGCCTAAATATTGCGCCAGTATCCCTTGTTTTTGCACTAAGGCATCTTTGATCAGATTACTTAAAGGCAATTTTTTCATAACGCCTTCCATGCTTTCATCTAAAATCGCATCCATCAGTGACATCATACCAACTAAAAAAGCCATGCCAGTGTCTTGGATCCCCTTATGTTTTTGCGCGAGTAGCTCACAAAAGCGTGCACGAGTTAGAGACAGTTTGATTAATTCGATAGGCTTTTCAGAGGAAACTTGAGCAGCGAATAAAAGAGATAAAAACTTTTTCAGTTCTTGGTTGCCAAGTACAACCACCGCTTGTTTGATTGTATTTATCTCTGCACGTCGTTTAAAAGCAGCGGAATTTGAATAGCGAAGTAACTTATATGATAAGTTGACGTCTCTTTCAAAAACAGAGGTGATTTTTTTGATATCTACATCAACCACTGAGGTTTCATAAAGCAGCTCTGCAAGTGCCATTTCTGAAGGAGGCAGGGATTTGCTTTTCACCATTTCAGGTTTGGCAAAAAAGTAGCCTTGAAAGTAACTAAAGCCCAGAGCCACGGCCTTTTCGAATTGCTCATTGGTTTCTACTTTTTCTGCAACAAGCTTAATACTTTCAAATTCTTTGGTGGCTTCGATGAGCTCTGCAATCTCTTCATCTGAGGTGATCAGGAGGTCGACTTTAATTTGATCTATGTATGGATAAAAATGACGCCACACTTTTTGGTGTTTGTAGTCATCAAGGGCTAAGGTATAACCTTTATTTTTTAGCTCTTGAACTGCAGCAAGTAAGCGTTTACCAGGCTGAACGGTTTCTAGAATTTCTATAACGACTTGTTCACTGGGCAACATGGATGGATAACCCTTAAGAATGGTATCCAGTGTAAAATTAATATATGCAGGCTTGCTATCCGTTAAGTCTTCTAAACCAAAGTTAAACTGGCTGCCCTCAATGAGCTTTGAGGTGGCTTCATCCCCGTCTATATTTGGAAAAACATTGTCTACGCCATCTCGAAACAATAGCTCATAACCCATAAGCTGTTTGTGTTGATCAAAAATAGGTTGGCGGGCTGCATAAAAATACATGTACTACTGATCCTGTTACTTACTTTTACATCGTAAATATAAAATATAATGCGTATTAAATCATTAACTAATTTACAGTTAGCAACCCAATGTTAATCCTTTGTTCCTAGTTTGGTGTGTATTTTTGATGTTAACCGCACGTGGCTGGGGTTAGTTTTTCATACATGTTATAGTCATCTTCATAATAAGATTAATATTTATTCACCAACCAAGATTCTCTTAATGAGTAAATGGAGGTAAGTTTTGGAAACAGGTACTTTAGTATCTCTTGTATTATATTTTATCGTGATGTTAGGTATTGGCTTGTATGCTTATCGTAAGTCAACCAGTGATGTTTCAGGCTATATGCTAGGTGGGCGCAGTTTACCTCCTAGTGTAGCGGCACTTTCTGCCGGCGCTTCAGACATGAGTGGTTGGATTTTGATGGGCTTACCGGGCGCAATGTTCGTGACCGGTTTCAGCAGCACTTGGATTGCGACAGGCTTAGTGATAGGGGCTTGGTTAAACTACTTATTAGTTGCCCCAAGGTTGCGTGTTTATACTGAAGTTGCGAACGACGCCATCACCATTCCTGATTACTTTGCAAATCGCTTTGAAGATAGAGGCAATGCGCTAAGAATTGTGTCGGCTTTAGTCATCATCATTTTCTTTACTTTATACACTTCTTCAGGTGTTGTAGCTGGCGGAAAGCTGTTTGAGAACTCATTTGGTATGAGTTACGAGTCGGGCTTATATATTACAACGGGAGTAGTAGTACTTTATACTTTATTTGGTGGTTTCTTAGCAGTAAGCCTAACAGACTTTGTACAGGGCTGTATTATGTTCATTGCACTGGTTTTAGTGCCTTTAGTGACTTTCTCCCTTCTGGAAAACCCCTTATCTTCTACACTTAATGAGCTAAATCCTGAAATGTTAACTTGGATTGGTGCTGGTGGTGCAATTGGTGTTATCTCAGCGATGTCTTGGGGCTTAGGCTACTTTGGTCAGCCACATATCATTGTACGTTTTATGTCAGTCAGAAGCGTAAAAGATATGCCAGTAGCACGTCGCATTGGTATGAGCTGGATGATAATTGCAGCCTTGGGTGCTGTCTTTACTGGTCTTTTTGGTGCTGCATATGCCTATGAGAAAAACCTTGTTGTTGACGATCCTGAAACAATATTTTTGATTTTGTCACAGTTATTATTCCATCCACTTATAGCTGGTTTCTTACTGGCGGCTATTTTGGCAGCAATTATGAGTACAATTTCTTCTCAGTTATTGGTGAGTTCAAGTTCATTAACAGAAGACTTCTACAAAATCTTTATCCGACGTGACGCCACGGATAAAGAGCTTGTATTAGTGGGTCGCATCAGTGTGGCGCTGGTTGCATTGTGTGCCATCTATTTGGCGTATGACCGTGACAGCTCAATTTTAGACTTGGTAAGTAATGCGTGGGCAGGTTTCGGTGCAGCATTTGGTCCGCTAGTATTATTTAGTTTACTTTGGAAACGTATGAACTTTGCTGGTGCATTAGCTGGTATGTTAGTTGGAGCGGGTACCGTTCTTATTTGGATTTATGCGCCGATCCAAATTAATGGTCAGTCTTTAAGTAGTTTAATCTATGAAATCGTACCTGGGTTTATTCTTTCTTCAATTGCTATTGTTGTGGTGAGTTTAATCACAGACGAACCTTCTGCGCAAATCAGCGATAAATTTGCCGAGTATGAACAAGAGTTAAATGCATAGCGTGATTTTTAATTAATTAAAAGGGAGCGATATGCTCCCTTTGTTGTTTTTACTCACTACTGACTGATAATCTTTTCTACTTAAGTGATCTTAAATCCCTTCACAATTTCAGATAATTGATGGCTAGCTTGTTTTAAACTTAAGCTGGCTTCAGTAAGTGCATGTGTCGTTTCTAAAGAGTGGTCGGTGGCTTCTGACAGGTCTGTTATTCGGATGTTTACTTCCTGTGCAGCTGTGCTTTGCTCTTCTGTTGCGCGTGCTATATGGCTATTCATATCTGTAATTGACATGATGAGTCGCTCTATTTCATTTAACACTTCATCGGCTTCTGCGACTTGCTTTACTGTATTTTCAGAGATTTGCTGACTTGCCTGTACAGCACTCACCGCTTCCTGAGCACCTTTTTGCAATTTCTCAATCATGGTTTGAATTTCATCAGTGCTTTGCCCTGTACGGCTAGCAAGGGTTCTTACTTCATCAGCTACAACAGCAAAGCCACGACCTTGCTCACCCGCTCTGGCAGCCTCTATTGCTGCATTTAAGGCCAGTAAATTGGTTTGTTCTGATATTCCTCTAATTACATCTAGTACAGAGCCTATATTATTACTTTCTTCAGCAAGTACAGTTGTGACTTCGCTGACTTCTTGAATGTTGCTCGATAAGGTTTCTATTGCACTGATAGTTTTCGCGACGACTTGTTTACCATTGTTACTGTTCTTAAGCGCGTCATTAGCTGCGTGCTCTGCGGCTTCGGCATTTTCGCTTACTTCCCTGATCTGCATACTCATCTGTTCAACCGCAGTGGCAACTTGTCGACTATTCTCATTTTGATGTTCAATATGATTCAAATTGACTTTACCTGTTTCATCTACTGAGCTTGAAAGTCGTTCGACCTCAGTCGCACTGTGAGAAACGCGCTCTATAGAGTGGCGCATTTTTTCAGTGTAGGCGTTAAAGTAATTCGCTAATTGTGATATCTCGTCTTTGCCTGACTCATCTAGTCGTTGGGTGAGATCACCTTCGCCATGGGAAATGTTCTTCATCATTTCAGTCGCTAAATTGACGGGGTTGAGAATACTATTGCTAATTAAAGAAATCAGTGCGGCTAAAATGATAAGCAAGACCACTACATCAATAATCATTAAATTTCCAAGTTCTGCAAAGTCTTCTTCAATGGAATCAAGATAAACACCAGAGCCCAAAATCCATTGCCAAGGCGCAAACCCTTTAACATAAGAGATTTTGTCTACAGGGTCATCAAAACCTGGTTTTGGCCATTTATAAGGCACAAACCCTTCACCTTGTTGACGGACAATTTTGACCATTTCCATGAATAGGTATGTGCCATCAGGATCTTTACTTGCTGAGAGTGACTTGCCAACTAATTGTGGCTTCATTGGATGCATAACCATATTTGGGGTGTAATCATTAATCCAATAGTAATTATCAGTGTCGTAACGAAGCTTAGAAATAGCATCAAGGGCTGCTTTTTGAGCTTGGTCTTGGGTTAATTCACCAGATTGTTGCAAGTCATGAAAATGCTCTATGATGCCAAATGTGTTCTCCACGAGGTTTTTGGTTTTCTCATATTGTTGCTGTTCCAGACTAGAAAATTGCTGCGGAAGACTCGTTAAACATAGTAACACAAGGCCTAATGCGACCACACCTAGTATCATCAGCAGCCGTTGAAATATTGAGAAGTTTCTTAAAAACTGCATAGATTCACCACCTTTTTATATTTAAGCTTATCTAAGCTACGCAAAACTGCCTTTGCGCGAAGAAGCATGCTGTTGGCTCTGCGTCTAGTAATAAAATTTAGCTTAGTTTAGAGATTTGATTTTGTTACAACTTGAGTGATCAAATATATTTAAAACAGGGGTTTATAGTGTTTTTTTATTCTAGGTCAAGGCAATAGGAGATTGGTCTTAAGCCAAAAGTTGTATAGTGTTTTATATTACTAATTCTCAGTAATACTTAATCATTTTTAGGGACTAAAACTTACTCTAATTTTCCTTGCCTCAAAATAGACCGATAAATTAAGAGGATTGGTATAAATGAAAATGCAATAAAAAAGCCCTAAGAAAGGGCTTTTGAAGACATAATTTTATCTAGACTCTAAACTGTTCTACAGACTGCCTCAGCTCTTCAGCGAGTTTAGCGACTTCTGAACTTGAAATCGAAGTCTGGTTCGAACCTTCAGCAGTTTGCTCGGCGATAGCAACAATAGATTCAAGACGTTCGCTGATCTCTTGGGCTACTTGTTGTTGCTCGTTAGCAGCATTTGAAATTTCTTCACTGACGTCATGAGCTTGAGAAACCGCTTGGGTTATACTGTTTAAGGCTTCGTTAGCTAAGTCACTCTGTTCAACACAAGAAACCGCTTGTTGCTTGCCTTTTGACATAGCGTTTACTGCTTCTTCAGCACCCGCTTGCAGAGATTCAATCATTGATTGGATCTCTTGAGTTGACTCTTGAGTTTTGCTCGCCAGTGACCTAACTTCATCTGCAACAACAGCAAAGCCTCGTCCTTGTTCGCCCGCACGCGCAGCCTCAATCGCTGCATTTAGCGCAAGCAGGTTAGTTTGTTCAGCAATACCTCGAATAACATCTAAAATACCACCAATAGATGCACTGTCTTGATGTAGCTTATTGATAACACGAGATGCTTCGTCAACTTCTGATGCGAGTTGCTCAATGGTATGCTTGTTCTCATGTGAAATGCCTTTCACACGCTCAGCCTCTTTGTCTGCATTCTTGATTTCTAGCAATGCCTGATGAGCACTGTTACTGACACCATGAGAGGTACTGCTCATTTCTGTGGTCGCTGTTGCAGCTTGCTCAACTTGAGCCTGCTGACTCTTAATTGCCTGACTAGACTCTGTGGTGATCATAGATGTTTGCTCTGAAGCTGCAGCCAGTTGAGTAGAGCGAGATACAATACCAGTAATTAGCTCTCTTAAACTGGTGATAAGCGTGTTACAGCTTCGCGAAAGCTCGCCGAATTCATCTTGCGCGCTGTCATCTAAGCGTTGGGTCATGTCACCACTTGCAACTATGGTTAGGATCTTATTCACTTCCGCAAGCGGTTTGGTAATAAGTTGAACGGTAACATAAGCAATACCCACTGCTATAAGTGTTGCAGCAAGCATACCAACCCAAGTCCATAAATTAGCTGCACTCACATCATCACGCACGCCAGTCTGAAGCTCTAAAGCTACTTCATTTGCTAACGCTACTAGTTCAGAGAGTTGTTTTAATGCGGCTTCAGTAGCCAATTCTGAATCGTTAACAGCCTGTCGAGTTTTAGCTTCGGTTTGTAATAACGCACGTTTATTACCAGCTAAACCAGTTTGACCTTCAACTTGTTCCTTTAAATCACCATAATAGCCTTCTAAATCTTCTAAATAAGAAGGCTCGAGGGAGTTTACCGGGCCTCTGATCAACTCTATATTTCGAGCAATTTCTTTGATAGCAAAGTTTTGCTCGTTAGCAATAATGTCAACTGTGTTTGCGTTATCAGCGGCAATTAGATCGTTACTGCTTGTAACTAAGTTAGAAAAGTGATTCTCAAGGCTTGATGCTGCTTGGAAAGCTCTTTGGCTAGTAGCTTTTAGTTCACCAATATCAAGGATATCAAGCACGCTCGTTGTGGCATCTTCTGCTGCTAGCTCTATTTCTTCAAGTTGCGTTACCAAATCTTTTTTAATTTGCAGGGTACTGGCTTTATCGTCTAGCAGTAAATTTACAGTAGGTAGAAATTTGTTAAATGTATCACCTACTTTTTGCGAACGTTGAGATAAATCAGGGTTGCTTTGTACGACCTGTTCCAACTGACGGTAAGCGTTTTTGAAGTTTTCTTGTCGTTTTTCAAATTGAGACTTCAATTGAGCTAGCTCTGAAGGTTGGGATGCGAAAAAGCTACTCTGTGCGAGTTTACTCATCTGTGTGAACTCTACTTGTAGCTCAGAGCTATTAGTTAATGCTGGCAGAGAAAGGTTATTCACTTGCTGAGATGAGCTGTCAATATTTGCAATTCTCAGGAGAGAATTACCCCCAATCATAAGGAGTAACAAGGTGATGAAAACAAACCCACCCCAAATACGTTGGCTAACAGTGAAATTCATATCGATTCCGTAAGTTGCTTAAGACAGTAAATATATCGGTCTGGTAACTGATAAGTTAAGTATTTTATAGCAGATGTAGCAAAATAATTCAGTAAAAAGGGAGGATTAACAAATTATTTGCTCAAATATTGTTCACCCGTGTCGAGGTTTATGAGGGTCATGTTCCCACCCCAGACACAACCAGTGTCTAAAGCAAGTATGTTTTCAACTTGGGTCACTCCTTCAAGGGCTGCCCAGTGACCAAAGACATAACGATTTTTATCATTTTCAAAGCGCTCATGTCTAAACCAAGGCATTAGGGTACTTTGCTGAGGGCTACCTTTTTCAAAAAAATTCAAGTTTCCTGATTGCTCTAAGAATCTCATTCTTGTGAAAACATTAACAGTGATTTTAAAGTTTGTTATAAGATCTTTGTTTGGTGAATAGGCTGGATCTTTATTGCCATACATGTTTTCAAAGAAGATATTCGCTTCATCACTTCGGTAGTTTTGCCCTGCAATATGTGCATAATTTAATGCCTGCTCGATACTCCAATGCGGATGAATACCTGCATGGGAGATAAAGGTAGAGTGCTCTTTTAGATATACTGCAAGTGGCTGTGTCCTTAAATAAGAAACATAGTGTTCACAGAATTTACTTGAAAATACAGGGGCTAAATTGTCTTTTGGGTTAGGTTGCTTACCAAGGAGATAGCAAGCGATAAAGTGCAAGTCGTGGTTACCTAGAGTAACGGTTAAGGCATCTTGGTTTTGATACACAAAGTCTAGGCAAGCGAGAGAGTCAGGCCCTCGCGCAATAAGATCACCTACAAGGTATAGATGATCTTTACTTGGATTAAACCCGACTTCAGATAGCAGTTTTATGAAGGGGGTAAAACACCCTTGCAAATCGCCGACTGCGTAATTAGCCATGATTAATGCAAAATGTTTGGCCGAGAAAGCCTGAATACATCAATCGGGGCTTGAAACTCTGTACCAAACTCGTTTCTCATCACATAGTGCCCCTGCATCGTGCCAACCGGTGTGTCTAGTACCGCGCCACTGGTATAGGAATAAGATTCGCCAGGAGCAATAGTCGGACGTTCACCAACGACGCCTTCGCCCTCAACTTCAGTTTCTTTGCCATTCGCGTCAGTAATTAGCCAGTAGCGGCTCTCTAATTTTGCGTTACACAAACTATGATTTTTGATAGTGATAGTGTAGGCAAAAACATACTTATCTTTTTCTGGTTG
This sequence comes from Pseudoalteromonas sp. BZB3, assembly GCF_040104455.1. Classification (NCBI taxonomy): domain Bacteria; kingdom Pseudomonadati; phylum Pseudomonadota; class Gammaproteobacteria; order Alteromonadales; family Pseudoalteromonadaceae; genus Pseudoalteromonas; species Pseudoalteromonas sp. BZB3. Next base: position 107,284 of record NZ_JBECOS010000014.1, read on the forward strand.
AGATTGGTGCTCAACATACATGGTTTCTACAGACACCTTTATAGGTGATCCTAAGTTACTGCTTGTTGTCATAAATCCAATTTGCGATATCAATAAATTGAGTCAGAGATAAACTTTCTGCACGTAATGACGGGTCGATGCCTAAGGCTGTTAGCTCATCCGCTGTTAAAAGGTTTGAAAGACTATTACGCAGTGTTTTTCTGCGCTGGTTGAACGCCTCTAAGCATACAGTGTTCAATAACTTAGTGCTTTTCGCTGTTCGCTGCTCAGGCTTTTTAGGAATTAAGCGTACGACTGCAGAGTCAACTTTCGGGGCTGGTTTAAAGCACTCAGGCGGCACATCAATTACTGGCATTGCATGACAGTAATACTGTGTCATCACACTTAAGCGACCGAAAGCTTTAGAGCCGGGGCCTGCAACCATACGCTTAACGACTTCTTTTTGAAGCATAAAGTGCATATGTTCAATATTGTCTACAAACTCAAATAAATGGAATAATAATGGCGTAGACACATTGTATGGTAGGTTACCGAAGACTTTTAACTTCTCGTCGTCACGGATAAGGCTTGCGAAGTCGAATTTCATCGCATCGCCCTGATGAACAGTTAATTTAGGTCCTAAGAAAGGATGTTGCGTTAATCTCTCTGCTAAGTCTTTATCTAGCTCGACAACGGTTAATTGACCACTTAAATCAGTGACTGGTTCAGTGATAGCACCTAAACCAGGGCCAATCTCAACCAAGTTATCTGAAGGTTTAGGGTCAATCGCGGTGACGATTTTGTCGATGATCATGTCATCGTGTAAAAAGTTTTGTCCAAAGCGTTTACGTGCTCTGTGACCTAAATGTACGTTATCTGTCATTAATTCATTGCTTTTTTTGAGGCGAGCGTAATAGCTTCGCGGATCGCTAAATCAAAACTACCGACTTCGATCTGCCCTGTGGCAGCTAAATCTAAAGCAGTACCATGATCAACGGATGTTCTAACGAAAGGCAAACCGAGTGTTATGTTCACTGAATTACCAAAGCCTTTGTATTTTAGCACAGGCAAGCCTTGATCGTGATACATTGCAAGCACCGCATCGGCATTATCTAGGTATTTAGCTTGAAAAAGTGTATCTGCTGGAAGAGGGCCAACAAGAGTCATGCCCTGACTATTCAGTGATTCAAGTGCAGGCTCAATCGTTTCAATTTCTTCTCGTCCTAGATGACCGCCTTCACCGGCATGAGGGTTGAGACCACAGACTAAGATTTTTGGTTGAGCAATACCGAATTTTGTTTGCAAGTCATGATTTAGAATATTGATGACTTTTGTAAGGCGGTCGTGCGTGATTGCTCTTGATACATATGCAAGTGGAATATGAGTTGTAACAAGCGCGACTCTTAGTCCTTCAGTAGCCAGCATCATAACAACATCTTGCGTATTCGATTGTTGTGCAAAAAACTCAGTGTGGCCGCTAAAAGAGATACCTGCTTGGTTGATGATACCTTTATGAACAGGGCCAGTGACAACTGCGGCAAATGTGCCGTCCATATTCTTTTCAGATGCGACTCTGAGCGTCTCTAGTACGTATTGACCATTCGCTTCATTTAACTCGCCAGGTGTAACCTCAACGCCTTTATCAATTTGTAGATAAAACAAGCTACCGGCGGGGGCTAAACTAGGGGCGTCATTGTCTTTAAAAGGAATTAGGTTAATTGTTTCTCCTAATTCCTTTGCGCGCTTTTCTAAAATAGTTTTATCAACAACAGCGACGAGTTGTACAGGCCACGCTTTTTGTGCCAGCTTGATAACTAAATCAGGGCCAATGCCAGCTGGCTCACCCGGTGTTATAGCGATACGAATGGTCATATATTACCTATTCAGTAGGAAAAACATCGATATTTGCTTGCTCTCGCATTTCATTCATCCAACGCAAACTTTCTTCTTGAAACTTTCTGTTATAGAGGATGCCATGAGCACGATTTTTCTTAGCAAAATCAGTTTTATCAGCAACACGCTTATCGAGTAGTTGAACGATGTGCCAACCAAATGTTGATCTAAATGGTTCGCTGATTTCATTTTTATCAAGAGAAAGCAAAGTATCTCTAAACGCAGGCACGTATGTCGTAGGATCTGTCCAGTCATACTCACCGCCTTTTAATGCAGAGCCCGGGTCTTCAGAATGTTCTTTTGCTAATTCTGCGAAGTCAGCGTTACCTGCACGTAAGTCTTTAACAAAACCAGCAAGCATTGAGCGCGCTTTCTCTTCACTTAAGATAATAGAAGGCTTGATTAAGATATGGCGCGAGCGTACTTCAGTGGTTTCAACCACCTGTCTGCCACGAATATCTTGTACTTTTAAGATGTGGAAGCCGGCGCCTGAACGAAGTGGACCAATAATATCATCTTTCTTTTTACCTTTAACTGCTTCAGCAAACAGTGAAGGCATTTCATTGATCCCCATCCAACCTAGTTGACCACCATCAAGCGCTTTAGCGCCGCTAGAAGAGGCAATCGCAATGCGTTTGAAGTCTTTGCCATCGTTAAGAAACTTAATAACGTTATTGGCTCGGTCTCTGGCATCTTCTAGTTCTTCAGGAGATGCTTTGCTTGGCACTTTTACTAAAATATGGCCAATGTCATATTCTTCAGACTGACCTGTTTGCTGCTCAAGAATGGTTTGTAAATTAGCGATTTCTTGAGGGTTAATATAGATACGGCGGTCGACGTTTGCGCGTCGCACCTGACTGATGGTGATTTCTTGCCTAATTTCTTCTCGATAGGCTTTGAAACTCTCACCGGTCGCTTCGATTGATTTTCTTAAATCAGCGATTGTTGCACCTTGTTCAGATGCAATATTTGCAAGCGTTTGGTCTAATTGAGCATCTGAGATTTCTAAGCCCATTCTTTCAGCTAGTTGTAATAATAGAGATTGGTCAACAAGCCTGTCTATTGCCTGTATACGTAGTGTATTATCAGAAGGTAACTGAGTATTTTGCTCTTTTGCTTGTTGTTTTACTCGAGAAATAACTTTATTTACTTCGCTTTGCAATACAACACCATCATTGACTGTTGCGACTACTTTATCTAATTGTACTCGCTCAGCTAATGCTGCTTGACTAAAACCTAACCCCATTAGGGCGGCGATTAACAACGTTTTTAAATTCATAATGCTCTATTATTTTACTAATTATTCAAAAAATAAGGTCGACGGTAGCCAAAAATACCCTGTTGTAGTAATCGGCTTACATCATAGCTTGATTTACCACCTAGCCCTTTGAGTACAAAGTTAAGACGAATGCTGGTATCAAACTGAGCCTCATCTTGGTTAATTGTTTTATTTAAATCGGTTTGAATTTGTCTATTACCAGTAAGCTGAACTGCCCAACAACAGCTTTCATATTGTAAACCGGCAAAAAGTTCAGTACTTCTCTTTGATACTAAATCTCTATGATAACTTGCAATAAATTGCCACTGTTGGTTTAGAGGCACGCTGGTAAAAAAACCAATTTGGTCTATTTCATACCCTGAGACATCGTTTGCATAACGATGGTTCAATTGTACAAGCTGATTTTTATCGCCTTTATAATCAATCGTTGCATGAGATTGAATTAATTGTTTGGTGTCAGCGTCGTATTGAATACCTGCAGACAAATACCATCTACGATGCCAATGTATCATGCTTTCTGCAGCAAACAAGGCATTATAGTTTGTTTTATTCAATGGATTTTGGCGAGTTGGTTTAACATTACTATCTAAATAAACAATTTGCCCAACACTCAAATTAAAGCGTTCTTGGTTTTTATTATCAAAAATACGTGTTGTCGCACCTATCGTGAATTGGTTCGCCTGGGCAATGCGATCAACGCCTGAGAAACGTTGCTCTCTAAATAAGCCTGAGAAGTCATCCTGCATTTTAGTGGTATCGTACAACCCAATATTGTCTTGATCTTTTTTAGGTACGTATAAATATTGCAGTTGAGGTTCAAGCGTTTGTACGCCGTCATACACAACCAATTTCGTTGCGCGCTCAAGATTCATTTGTGCATGCAGTCTTAGTTTCGGCAAAGTCCTGCTTACTCGTTCATCAAATTGTGCTTCGTTGAAGCTTCCGTTTTGTTGATAGTAAGTATGTAGCAGGCTTGCTTCTAATAAAAATGACCAAGCGGTGTCGTTAATAGCGTAACTTGCTTTGGGCTCAATATGCAATCTTGAGGCGTCTGTAATCACTAACGCATCATTTTTGAAGTGGCTAAACTCACCGATTAGAGACCAATCAATGCCTTGCCAAGATATTGAATCGGTGGTGTGCCAAGAGAGTTGAGGTAGAGCAGCATAAGATTCTTGGTGGTCGCCTAGTACTTCAAAATTTTGCACTTTCAATTGCGCAGACCAAATGTCACCGAGATAGTTTAAAGTACCGGTTCGGTATAATTGTGTGTCAGTGATATTACCATATTCTGAATTTAAATCTGTTAAATAGTTGTCGTCACTGACGTTGGTAATATCAATGCTTGCGCGCCAATTTTCATTAAAGTAGCTATTTTGTTGCCAAAATAGTAAGTAACGCTCTTCTAATTCAGGCTCTGAATCATCTTGTTCTAGAAGCTCCATAGCAAATAGGCCTGAGTGGCGTGGTGTTAGATACCTGAATTCAGTGTTAATTTGAACGCCCTTTTTAGACATATATCTCGGTGTAATAGTTGCGTCATAGTTAGGCGCGATATTCCAATAAAATGGCGTTGAGAGTTCTAAACCATAGCGTTCAGAGCTTGATATGGTGGGTGCAAGAAGTCCGGTTTTTCGTCTATCGTCAATCGGAAAAGTAAAGTAAGGGATATAAATAACGGGCGTGTCTAAAATTCTGAGCACCGCATTATATGTTTCACCCCAGCCTTCGGTTTTCGACAAGCTAATTGTGCTTGCTTCGATGGACCAAAAAGGTTTATCTGACGGGCAAGTGGTAAAGCTTGCATTCAGTAGTTCGATGCTATTGTCGCGCGCAGATAATTGAGCTGCACCACCATGACCGAGTTGTTGAGTTAGTTGGTAGTCAGCACCCATTAAGTCGATATGGTAATTATTTAGATCTGCAAACAATCCGTTGCTTTTCACTAGGGTGTAAGGGTCTTGGTAGACTAGAGGCCCTTCGGCATTAAGTTGTAAGCTTTGTTTGTTAAACAGAGCTGAACTCGCAGAGAGTTGCATTTGCTCTGTGTTTATTACAACATTACCAGCGAATTGCGCACTCGACGTATTGTTGATATTTACTCGATCTGCACGGATGTCGACAGCGTTTTTTGGTAAACCTGTGAGCGGTTGCCACTGCTGAGGTAAATTATTATTTTGGCAAAGCAAAGGCCTTTCAATTTCTGTAGCTGCATATACAGCAGGACAGAGAGGAAATAGTGCCACGGTTAGCCAAACTTTGTTCATTAATTAACCTGTTTACCAGTTGTTACTTCAAGGACAGCACATAATAAAGTAAAACAGAGTTAAATTCAGTAATTAAGAATGTAAAATTGTGATAAAGAACGATAACAGAAAAACACAATTAGAAGCCTTTCTAATAAAATACTTAGGCCGCCAACCTTTTTCTTTTCATGCAATTACTTCAGACGCGAGTTTTAGGCAGTATTACCGAGTCGTAACCGATTCTGAGAATTTGGTTTTAATGGATTCCCCTGCAGATTTAATTGATAACCGACCATTCGTCGGGTTACAACAAGATTTTGACAATGTGGGACTCATTGTGCCGCAAGTACTCGCTTCAGATTTCGAGTCTGGTTTTATTTTACTAAACGATTTGGGAACAGAGCACCTGGCAGATCGTTTAAGTTCGGATAGTCGAATGAAAGACTACAAGGCCGTTTTATCTTTGTTACCACAAATTGCCTCTATACCACCCAGCCAGTGGATGAAACCGTACGACGACGATTTTATACGTTTAGAAATCAATATTTTCAAAGAGTGGTTGCTCGAGAAATGGCTAGGTTTAAATGTATCGGGCGAGCATCAAAGACTTTGGCATGAATTGGTAACGAGTTTAATTGAGGTTATGCTACAGCAACCCCAAGTGACGATGCATCGGGATTTTCATTCTAGAAATATCATGAAAACGTCAGGTGGGTGGGCGTTAATTGACTTTCAAGACGCTGTTCAAGGTCCAATCAGTTATGATGCGGTCTCTTTGCTCAAAGACTGTTATTTCACTTTACCTGAGCATGAGTTTGAACAATTGCTTAAATACAACTACGAGCTGTTTTATAAACAAGGTTTGATGGCTGATTTGTCATTTGGTCAATATTGCGACTACTTCCTCCTGACTGGTTTACAACGGCATCTAAAAGCCGCAGGGATATTTTGCCGCTTGCTTCTGAGGGATGGTAAATCAGGGTATCTACAAAATATTTTACCAACATTAGATTATATTCTTGAAACAAGTAAACAGTATGAACAATTTCAATGGCTTGCAACTTGGCTCGACAATGAGATAATTCCTGCAGTTAAGCGTAAGTTAGAGCCGCAGACATGAAAGCAATGATCCTTGCAGCAGGTAGAGGCAAACGTATGATGCCTTTGACTGCTGAATTACCTAAACCCATGCTCGAAGTAAATGGGAAACCGTTAATTGAATACCATATCGAACGCTTAAAAGCGGCGGGGATCACAGAGATAGTCATTAATCTTGCCTGGCAAGGGGACAAAATAGAGCAATATTTTGGTGATGGCTTGCAATTAGGCGTCAAGATTGAGTATAGCTATGAGCCTGAAGGTGGTTTAGAAACGGCCGGCGGTATCATCAATGCGTTACCAATTTTATGTAAAGCATGTGATAAGTTTATCGTCATCAACGGGGATATTTTTACTGACTACGATGTACACGCTCTAACGCAGCTGGTGTTGCAAGAAGGCGAAGCACACATTGTTTTAGTCGAAAACCCAGTGCATCATCCAGATGGTGACTTTACTTTGGGGTTAGCGAACCAAACACAGAAGTATACCTTTTCAGGTATAGGCCTTTACCACCAATCTTTTTTCGATACTTACGACAATCAATTTCTAGCTTTAGGACCTCTGCTGAGACAAGGTATCGAAGAAGGGCGAGTATCACGTGAGTTATATTTGCATGTATGGTCGGATATTGGCACGCCAGAGAGACTAGAGGAAATCAACAAGCAATTAGGAACTGCATATGTGGGGTAAGCTACTAGGTACGTGTTTTGGCTTTATGTTTGGTCGTTGGCTTGGCGCGGCGCTTGGTTTTTGGCTTGGCCACTTATTTGACAAAAGCTTAAAGCAGGACTTTGACAAAGCCGGTGGCTTTCAGGGCTTTTTTGATAAAGACGAGTTAGATCAGCGTCAAGCATTATTCTTCTCTAGCTGCTTTGCGGTTATGGGTCATATTGCAAAGTCGAACGGACGTGTCAGTGAAATTCATATTAAAGCTGCCACTGCATTTATGGATGAAATGGGTTTACACGGTGAAGAGAGGAAAGAGGCACAGAATGCATTTCGTTCAGGAAAATCGAGCGAGTTTTCATTAAAAGAGTCAATTCGAGATGTAAAAGAAGTATTTGGCCGTCGTTATGACTTACTTCAGCTGTTTTTAGAAATTCAAATTCAAATGGCGTTTTCGGACGGTCACTTAGCAGAGCAAGAAAAGCAACTTTTACAGCAAGTAAGCCGCTTGCTTGGTTTATCAAGCCGACACTTTCAATTCTTACTAAACCGATATCAAGCAGAATTTCAATTTAGAAAACATAGAAGTCAGCAACATAGCCATCAATCAAGCTATCAGTCTGAACAGCAATCTGATTATAGACACAAAGCGGCAACACCATCTTTAAATCGGGACAACGCGCTTGCTGTGCTGGGTCTAACTAAAAATGCCAGTGAAAAAGATATCAAACGTGCTTATCGAAAACTCATGTCACAACATCATCCAGATAAGCTGGTTTCACAAGGCTTACCGCCTCATATGATGGAAATTGCAAAACAAAAAAGCCAGGATATTCAGTCTGCGTATGAATTTCTTAAGGCTAAGTAACATTTATAGATGACTGAGAAAGCCGTTCACTTCTTTTCTCAGTCTTTGGTGTTGCCTCAGCTCGTGACTTAGCCCAAACAGCTCCCTTTGTCTGTAATCGTACTTACTGTTTCTCTTTGCCCAGCGCTTTCTATTCGAAATACTCTGCGTGACCGCAGGCCCATCATTGCTATAAAAAATATCTAGCAAAGGGGGGCTAACAAGGGAAAATGTTGCGGCTAAATCTTTATTGCGTTTTGGGTGGGGGAGATGCGCGCTGATAGTGACTAATGCATCAACGGGAAGCTGCGGTTGCTCTGATATCAGCTCTGCAAATACGCCCGCACTGGTACCGAGTGCTATAACCACAATATGTTCATCAGGCATTTTGCTCAGCTCCTGTGTCAATGCTTGAAAACGTGCTGCCAGCTCATTCTTGTATTCGTTAAGCATGCTTTCAGATTGAAAAAACACCGCTTTAGCAAATGGATTAGGTTGTTGCTCTTGTGTAAAGTCAGGTATTTCTAAAGATTCAAATAGCACTGCTGGTGAAGGCAAAACATACGTATCGTAGCCATCATCAGCGAGGGCCTGTTGTAAAAATTGGCTTCCATTTGAAGACAGCAGTGAGTGGCCAATATCAGGTAAGATAATCGCTATGCCACGTTTGGTTGCATTCATGTAGGTTTGAAATAACACATCTAAGGGTTGCTCGTTAACCGTTATATTGATGATATTACTGGCATCTATATAATTTTTCAGATCTTGTTGGTGCCACACTTTGGGTTCCGTAGGTATTACATGCTCACTCGGTGCTGCGTTGAGCGCAGGCGTGGCAAATAGCAACATCATAAATGCAATAAAATAGGGCATAGTGATTTTAATTGGTTTACATAATTACATTATCGGGCAATGTAAGCATTACTTTAGAAACATAATTTGCATTATCAAAGCTGAGAGTGGTTCTTGTCTAAACCAATTTAGGATAACATGACTCGCTGTTTTGATTAGGAGAAAAGGACACTATGTCGCAGTTGCAAAGTAAGCGTGACTTTTTATTTTTATTTTTGAAAGGTGCTGGCATGGGGGCCGCTGATGTTGTGCCAGGCGTATCGGGTGGTACGATAGCATTTATTACTGGCATCTATACCAGATTATTAAATGCCATAAAAAGTGTTAATTTAGATGCACTTTTATTACTTAAAAAAGAAGGCATTAAAGCCACTTGGCGCTATATAGACGGGACCTTCTTAGTGACGCTTTTCGCTGGACTATTAACAAGCGCCGCTTCTTTAGCAAAACTGATCACCTACTTACTGGAACATCATAAACTACTTGTGTGGGCATTTTTCTTCGGCTTGATCATTGCCTCTTTTATCTATGTTGCAAAGCAAGTTAAAGCTTGGAACCTAAAGACAGTGACAAGTTGTCTTTTAGGCGCGTTAATCGCATACGCTATTACGTCAATGTCACCTGCTGAAGCGAATCCGAGTTGGTGGTTTTATTTTGTTGCCGGCTCGATTGCCATTTGTGCGATGATATTACCTGGTATATCGGGCAGTTTTATATTATTGCTATTGGGAATGTACGGCCATGTTCTGACAGCCGTGACAGAAAAACAATTTGCGTTAATTGCCTTATTCTTGATGGGCTGTGTTGTTGGCCTGATGGTCTTTTCTCGTTTTCTGGCTTGGTTATTGAGTCGCTTTGAGCAGTTAACTTTTGCATTATTGGCAGGCTTTTTAGTTGGCTCTTTGAATCTACTTTGGCCGTGGAAACAAGTGCTGACGACTTACACTAATTCAAAGGGCATTGAAAAGCCGCTCATGCAGCAAAATATTTCGCCTTCAGAATTTGCAACATTAAATGGGCAAGACCCAATGACATTGTTATGTATTGCGCTTGCCATTACTGGGTTGGTATTAATTTTAGCTATTGAAAAATTAACCGCGGAAAAATAGTAAATATAGACTTCTGTACAATTGGTAATCACTGCCGTTGTGCTATTTTATTGCCTACTTAAATACTCTCTTTTGACTATCATAGTAGGCAATAACATGTCCTTTCGGCGCTATACACTTCTACTTCTATTAGCTTTGATAGCTAGCTTTACTCCTTCAGTTTGGGCAGCAGGTGCTCACTTAGACTTAACAAATTCTGCGGTAGGTTTTGCTGCAATCGCAATTTTTATTCTGGCTTATACCCTAGTTATGTTGGAAGAAAAGTTACATTTGAGAAAGTCTAAGCCTGTGCTGGTGGGTGCAGGTTTAATCTGGATCCTCATTGGCAGCTTTTACGTCAGTGAAAATATCCCTCATGTTACCGAAGAGGCATTTAGACATAATTTACTCGAATTCGCAGAGCTGATGCTGTTCTTGTTGGTAGCAATGACCTATATCAATGCGCTTGAAGAACGCCGAGTTTTTGATGCTTTAAGAGCTTGGATGATCCGCAAAGGCTTTAACTATAAAAATCTATTTTGGATCACGGGCTTTTTATCATTCTTTATTTCACCCATTGCGGATAACTTAACTACCGCGCTATTAATGTGTGCCGTGGTGATGAAAGTGGCTGAAGGTGATAAACCCTTTATCAATATATCTTGTATCAATATTGTCATTGCAGCTAATGCTGGTGGGGCATTCAGCCCGTTTGGAGATATTACGACCTTGATGGTTTGGCAAGCAGGTATGGTGACCTTTGGTGAGTTCTTAGTCTTATTTATACCTTCTTTAGCAAACTTCTTAGTCCCTGCGGCTATTATGAGTTTTTATGTTGAGAATAAACAACCAACTGCGGCTTATGAAGAAGTTGAATTAAAACGTGGTGCCTTACGTATTTTGTCATTATTTTTATTTACCGTGGCAACAGCAGTTGCGTGCCATAGTTTCTTACACCTTCCACCTGTATTAGGCATGATGATGGGGCTAGGTTATCTTCAGTTTTTTGGTTATTTCCTAAGAGTAACATTACCGGGGTCTTTGGCTCGCAAAAAAGCACTGGCAGAACAACAGGGTGATAAGGAACGTTTAGCGAAATTAGGCAGTGTCGTGCCGTTTGATGTATTTAGCAAAGTGTCGCGTGCGGAGTGGGATACATTATTGTTTTTCTACGGTATTGTGATGTGTGTTGGTGGGCTAGGGTTCTTGGGCTATTTGAGCTTGATGTCTGAAGTACTGTACGGAGGTTGGTCAACAACCGCTGCGAATGTGTTTCTTGGTGTCATCTCGGCTGTGATTGATAATATTCCAGTGATGTTTGCAGTACTCACAATGCAGCCAGAAATGTCACATGGTCAATGGTTGTTAATTACTTTGACTGCAGGCGTTGGTGGTAGCTTGTTATCAATTGGTTCAGCGGCGGGTGTGGCACTGATGGGGCAAGCTCGAGGTTATTATACTTTCTTTGGTCATCTTAAATGGACCCCAGTTATTGCACTGGGGTATGCAGTAAGTATTGTTTTACACTTATGGCTAAATGCTGACCTATTTTAAATAGTGGGTGAGTGGACCTTTGTGGGCGTTGACTAGTTCATCGCTCACTGGTTTATTTATTGAAACAGCTTTGTTTAGGTCAGTTTTGGTCAGTTGCGCTGCACTTAAGCCAAGCATAACCTTATCTTCACCCTTGATTAAGGCATCAACAGCTTGTAGTCCAAGTTGAGTGGCAAGCACTCTATCTTCAGGGACGGGGTCTCCCCCTCTTTGCGTATGACTCAAAATACAAATTGCACTTTCAATGTTCCCCTGAGACTTTAATTGCTCTTGAAGGGCATTAGCACCACCAGGCCATAAGTTCTCTGCTATTAAAATTAAATAACTTGCATGGCGATTTAGCTGTTGTTTCTGTATTTTCTCAATTAGGTCTTCGAGTATGATGTCGTGTTTTTCATTGCTGTAATTCTCGAATGAAAAAATGCTCTCAGCACCACAAGATAAGCCAACTTGAAAGGCGATATGGCCACTGTGTCTACCCATAACCTCTACAATAAACACTCTATCAAATGCGTTAGCGGTATCTCTGATTTTATCTATTGCTTGCGTTGCGGTATTAACCGCAGTCGCAAAACCTATGGTTTTATCACAGCCATAAAGGTCCATTATCTATGGTGCCAGGTAAGCCAATAACTTGACCATGCCAATGGGCCTTAATTGCTAATAAGCCATGAAATGAGCCATCTCCCCCAATTACGATTAGGGCGTCAATTTCGTGCTTTAATAGCGTGTTACATGCTTGCTTTACACCCGTGTTAGTCATCATGGCAGGACAACGCGCACTTTTTAATAGGGTGCCACCATTTTTTATTTCGGCATTAACTAATTGGCTAGATAAAGGAAGCAGATGGTCTTCTATTTTGCCGTTATAACCATGATAAAAACCAAAACAAGATAAATTGTTATATTCACAATTAAGCACAATTAAGCACAATTGCACGAATAGCAGCGTTCATGCCTGGGGCATCACCACCGCTGGTGAGTAAAGCGACTTTTTTCATATTGGTAGTCTTCATACGAAGGGGAAGTGGAATGGCCCTCGTCAGATAACGAGGGAGGCCATTACACGTATACTCAGGTTATTAAAGATTCGCTAATGCTTCTTTCTGAGCTGTAGGTAGGTTATCAACAACAATCTGATAAGAGTCATCGATAAACTTTTTGATTTCGTCTTCAGGTACCGTGCCATCAAGGACAATCGTATTCCAAAGGCGTTTATTCATGTGATAACCCGGCAAAATTGATTCGTACTTATCTCTAAGTATTAATGCCTCGTCAGGATCACACTTCACATTTAACCAAAAAACAGGCTCATTGTTTTCGTCTAGCTGACCTTCTTTACCTTCGTAAAGGGTGGCAAACATTTTATGTTGCACTTTGTAAACATCGCTATCCTGCGAAAAAGGCTGCGTTATAAACGCGCCTGGTTTACTTTGCAAATAATCATGTACGCTTTGTTTATTCATAGCTCTTATCCTTGAAGTAACTATTAATTAAAACCACATGGTTTGAGTTTAGCACTTAATTCGTAAAGACAATAATCTTAAGAAAAAACATTTTAGTCTGTTTACTGAGTTTGCTTACACAATTGGGTAAACTGGGAACTCAGTTTGCTCGAAAGTGATGAGCAATAGTCAATAAACGCCTTTCTTTACACTCACAAAACCTGTGCGTAAAAACTGTGCTAAAACCTCGCCATGACGACCAGTTTAAATTTCACTTAACCTCACTATAAATCAGTTAGTTATGAAAAAATGAATAAAATACCATTTTAAGAGTGAAATTATGGCTTGGTATTAAATGAAATAATGCAATATTTTGCAACAATTAAACGTTTTTTTGTGCTTCTTTTATGCTGGTTGCTGTATAATTCGCCAGTTTGAAGGGGAGTGCTAATGTTAGTGATGTTTTGTTTGCTTTTAAGTGCAATGGCCATATATTGCGAAACTATTCGCCTAGGCATGCCGACAAAGCGTTGGGTTGCATTTAGTTTGGCTGTTGGTCCTATTTGTTGGGTGTTTTTGAGAGTGCATTACAGAATGGCTATTTTAAGAAATATGCAAATGGGAAAACTAAAGTGCTTTAAGGTAACCTGAACAGCTAGCTAACTACTTTTAAATCTGGTTTAACTTGTTTATTTTTGACAACTCTTTGTTGTTTCAAAAACTCAGTAAACTCGTCAGCTGAAAGGGGCTTAGAGTAATAGTACCCTTGCACAGTTTGGCAATTTAACTCTTCTAATATTGCCAGTTGCTCCGCCTTTTCAACACCTTCTGCGACAACGTGTAACTCTAGGTTTTGAGCTATTGTTACAATCGAGTCTACCATATTCCGACCACGCTCATTGTGCATGTCGTCGACAAAAGCTTTATCGACTTTTAACGTATTCAGAGGAAACTGCTTTAGATAAGCCAGTGATGAATAACCTGTACCAAAGTCATCAATCGCCAGGTGAATACCTCTGGCACTGAGCGAGCGCATAATATTAATGGCTTCTTGTGGGTCGTCCATGACTGTACCTTCAGTGATTTCAAGCTCAAGAAAGTAAGAGGGCAAATGGTTTTTCTGTAAGATGATATCGATGCGCGTGGTAAGGTCGGGCAAACTAAATTGCTTTGCAGATAAATTAACGGCAACGCGACCGTCAAATAAATCTTGATCTATCCATCGTTTTACATCTTTACAAGCTTTGTCGAGCACTACCTCACCAATATCAATGATTTGTCCTGTTTCTTCTGCGATAGGAATAAACACACCTGGGCTTATAATACCTTTTTTAGGGGTAATAAAACGCACTAGCGCTTCCATGCCGACAAGCAGACCTGATTTGATGTCCATTTTAGGCTGGTAATAAACGACAAAATGATCTTCTTTTAAACCAAAACGCATCAGGTTTTCGATTTGTAACCGTTTAACGGCTTGTTCGTTCATAGAGTCGTTAAAGAATAAGTAGTGGTTACCTTTTTGTTTTGCATGATACATGGCTGTATCTGCATTCTTAAGTAAGATTTCTGGCGTTGCTCCATCTTCAGGAAATAGCACAATACCAACGGAAGAGGTGATCACAAGTTCATGGTTGGCCATTTTAAATGGCGTTGCAATGGCTGCCAAAAACTGCTTAGCAGTTTTGGTAATGGTGTGAATATCATTCGTGCCTGTCATCACTAATGCGAACTCATCGCCACCTAAACGATAAAAAGTATCTTGCTGGCGAGCTAATTTGTTGAGGCGCATTGCCAGTTTCGCAAGCAAACTATCGCCAAGTTGATGGCCTAGAGAATCATTAATCTTTTTGAAGTTGTCTAAGTCAAAGACAAGTAGTGCGTGGTGGACATCTTGTTGCGCTAACTTTTTTAAGTTGGTGAAAAACAAGTTCCTATTTGGAAGACCTGTTGTTCTATCTCTGTTCGAGAGATTGTGAAGTTGTGACTCTGCTTTTTTACGTTCGGTTAAATCTGAAAAAATAACCACATAGTTTGTTACCTGGCCATGACTGTTTTTTATTTCATCAATGCTGACTTCGATTGGCAATAAGATGTTCTTAAAGTTTCTGAGTTTAAGTTCTTCTTGCCAATGTTCTGACTTTCTTAGGTTTGATTTGATTTCACGGATGTATCTTTCATCATACCCAGGGAGAGTGAACGGCTTTCCGATATTGTGAGTTCTCAACCCCCCAAAGAGCTTTAAGTAGCTCGGGTTAACATCCACAAGTTGATAGTTTTTATCATAAATAGCAATGGCGTCAGTAAGAGATTCGACACATTTAGCGAATAAGTTGAGTCTCTCTTCGGTACTTTTTAGGTGGCTAATATCACGCACAGTGCCTGTCATTCTTACAGGATTTAAATTGGCATCTTTTTCAATGATTTTTCCACGATCTAACACCCAGTGATATTGACCTAATGTATCTTTTAGACGGTAACTTGCCTCAAAAAAAGCAGTTTGCTCGGCAAAATGTTGCTTAAGTAATTTGTCTACTAAAGAAAGATCTTGAGGGTGAATGCGATGTGCGTTGGGTAAAAAGTGTACATTTTTTTCAGGTGGGTCTTGGCATACCATGTACTTATCGTTTATGCGTATAATTTCTCCTGAGCTGATGTTCCAATCCCATAATGTATCACCACTACCCTCAACAGTCCGCTTTAAGCGTAATTCAGACATAGCCAAGTCTTGCTGTGAACGCCTTAGCCTGCGGTTTATAAATAGCAAATAAGTGGTGAACAATGTCATTAAGCCCACAGGAGCTAGCCAATAAATACTAATTCCTAGGCTATGCTGATTAAACTCAAATGCCATCAAAGGCATACTAAATAATGAGCTTAATAACGCTATGAACATCATTATTGTTATATTTTTAATCATAGATGTTTATTTCTTAGAACAACGCTTAATCTAATCTATGCTGAACTGAGAGTAAAGTAGATAACAGAACCTTATCAGTTGAAAGTTAACGTTGCGTGAGAGTCTTTATTACTTATCAAAGATATAGCACTGTTGATGAAAGCATCTTTTGTTAATGCGCGAAGTGCTGTGAGTAATCTAGATTGCATTGAAAAGTTGTGGTCTTCATTGGTTATTGCGACCCAAAGTCGCTGAGCTCTTAGTCTCAAATTTTTGTCATTTTCTGCAATTTGTAGCTCTAAAGCTTGTTTAGCATCTAAAAATTCGTCCAAGCTCAATTTAGACAAGTTATCTAAGAACATGTTGATAAACTCCTCATGACTTTTCAGTATTAATTGGCCTGAACTATTTGGAGATTGGACGTAAAACGCAAGCCCTGCACGAGTATTAAAGGGAGCGTAACCTGCGCCTACTAAATAACCTAATTGTTGCTTGGTTCTGAGTTCATCAAAGTACAAATGTTGTACTAGTTGATTAATGAGCATAAGTTGCACTTTTTCACCAACATCCGACGTTTTTGCTTGAATATAATACAGTAATCCATGTTCAGCCTGTTCTTTAAATAAAGTATGCGTCATGTGTTGTTTCAGTTTTATAAGAGGACGCTTTAAATCTTCTAATATTTCGCTCTCTTTAAAGATTTCTTTAATACTACTAAGCATATTTTCTGCATCACTTTCACGCCAGTTACCATACATGAATGCTTTTATGTGTATGGCTTCAAAAAATGCACGCCTAAATTCATTGAACTCATTAAATGTAATGCTTTTTAGACTTTGCGCTAAGTCCTCAGGCGCAGGGTTCCATGGCATTAGACTTGCACCTAAAACGCTAAATAGCGCAGACACAGGTTTATTATGATTATGTTGAAGCCAATGTCTCGACAGTTGTTTCTTATATTCAGCAAATCGAATTGGGCTAATGCCCTGAGATAAAATATAGTTGAGTAACTCTATTGCAAATTCCGGCTGATTTGCCGAGAGGCCTGCTGTATTTAGCGTCAAACCACCTTGATGAGAGGTAATATGATAATTAAGCCCAGCAAGCTCTGCTGAATAGAAAGGCTCAGCGAGACTGTCCATCAATAAATCAGCCAATAACCTTGTGAGTGCCATGTTTTTAACACAACTGACCGCGACTTTTGAATCTAACTCAATATAAAGGTGGCCTTTTGTGACTTTAAACTCTGTGTCTTGTTTAAACCAGAAATTTAACCCCTCTTTAAATGCAAGTTTTTTTGGTACAGAGAAAGAAGACGCGCTAGTGTGTAAAACTTGTTTTGCTTTTAGATAAGGATTGACGCTAGGCAGCTTCATTTCAGGAAGAGGGTGTTTTATCCTATCAAGTGTCTCAAGCCAATGTTCGGGTAAATCTTCTACTAGATAAGCGGTGTTATACCACTGAGCTCGTCTATTAGTTGCAACGCCTTGGTGAATTAAAACAACTCTCATGTTCTTCGCAGACAAATACTTGCAAAGTTTTTTATGTAATTGGGGCTCAAACCCTGTCATAACATAATCACCGTACAAGTAATCCGCTTCATCGAAGTGGTGCATATTAACGCTTAACGCATTAACCCACTCAACTAATTTGCTCGGTTCTTGATTGTTAAAGGCGATTTCTAATAAAGCTTGTTTGTCGGCATAGAGTGCAGGTAAGTCGGCAAACTTATGCTCGATAAGTGCTATGTATTCGAATAACATTTCAATAATGTCTTCGTAAAATTCAATGCCTTGTTCTGTGAGGGCAAAGCTGACATTGAAGTCTTTATAATTACTTCCACTGACTCCGCCACCGGCTGAAAGTGCATTGATCCAACCCTGAGCTTTTAATATGGAGTACAGCGAGCCCGCGCCCTCAAAACCAATCAAGTGAGCTAGAAAGCTTAAACTTTTGGATTTGTAAAGATTATGAATATTTGGCATAGCAAAGCTAACAGTCAGTTTTTGCATTTGCTTTTTAGGCGTTATATGAATGAGTTTACCCAAATCATTGCTTCGATAAAGAGGAACAGAGATAGCGGGTTTATTACTTTGGCTTGAAGGAACCTTAGAAAAATATTGTCTAGCCATATCGGCTAACTCATTTAAAGATTGAGGTCCTGCAATGGTTAATGTCATCCATTGGGCAAGATAATGTATGCTGAAAAATTGACGTAACTCGTCTGAGATACAAGTGTCTCGGTCTTCTAAAGTTTCGAGGTTGCCAACGGCAAATTTTGCAAATGGATGAGCAGGGTTTGCCGTTTCTTTATGAACCTGATAGATGCGTCGACCATCATCTTTGGTTTTCATCTTGTATTCGGCATCTATCGCATTCCGCTCACTCGTTGCTTGAAGTTTGTCGAATAAAGGAGCAATAAAAAACTGGCTGAAAATGTCTAACGCGGCATGTAATTGTTGATGATCACAATCGAAAAAATAGCTACTGTGTTCTGTGCCTGTCCATGCATTACAATGCCCGCCTGCTTGACTTATGAATTGAGAGAATTGACCGGGGTCTGGGTAGGCTTTGGTACCGAGAAACAGCATGTGTTCAATAAAATGTGCCATACCTTGACGATCTTTAGGATCATCAAAATGCCCTGCATTGACAGTCAGTGAGGCTGCAGATTTTTTTGAATCTAGGTCTTGTACAAGCAGTACTTTTAGACCATTGTCGAGTGTAAGAGTTTGATAGCTGCGTTTATCATTATTGCTAATTTTCAAGTGTCTGCCGCCGATATAAATTAAGAGATGAGGCCAATTTGAACTAACTTACCGCTGCTAAGGTTCTTTGGATTGTCATGTGTTTTGTTTTAATATAGCGAACAAAGTGGCTAAGTTGCTACTGCTTTACTGAAAATTATTACTCTAAGTGTTTGAGGTTTTATGAAAACAATCTTAATTATGCGCCATGGTGAAGCCGAGCCTATGCAAGCTGATGATGCCGCAAGAGCGCTGACCCCGCGTGGAGTAAGCCAAGCGAGTGAAATGGCGCTATGGATTAAAGCGCATTATCAGCCCAAAGCGATACTCGTAAGTCCTTTTATTAGAGCGCAGCAAACAGGCGAGCAAGTTATTAAACACAACCCCGTAGATTATTTTGAAGTAAGTAAAGATATTGTCCCCAGTGGCGATGCGCGATTTGCGATTGATTACCTCGAAACTTTAATGAGCTTGAATCCAGAGATTGATACCTGGCTTTTAGTAGCGCACATGCCAATTGTAAGTTATTTGGTCGATCAATTGAGCCCAGGTGATATGCCAATCTTTTCTACAGCTGGCATTGCGGTTATTCGCTATGATGAAAAAAACAGAAAAGCGGATTTTTTAAAAATAGTCTCTCCTTCACTTTAGTCAGTTTATTTACTGTACAAATCTTAAAACTCTCCCTTACCCAAATAAAGCGTTAATTTTAACGGTTTTCACTATCGATACAGGACAAATGTCCTTGTTTTGTTTTTTTGGTGGCAAAATAAAAGTTGTTAAAATCGGTAATATTGTAGATAAAATTTATTATTTCTGGCTTTTTTGGGGTTATTTGAAGCAAATTTGAAATTTGCTGTTATAATTATGCTGTTAGATTCAGCCTTAGAATTCGTTTTGCACTCTCGTCTCTAAGGTCCGCATTGTACGTTCAGTATAGGCGAAAAATTGAACTAATCACGCCAATGTGATACGGCGCCCATATTTTACCGTTGAACAATAGAGTGCTTATAAAAGGTTTACCCCAAACATGAAAGCAATCAAAAGATCTACGTTAGCAGTTTTAGTCAATGCAGCGTTGTTCTCTACTGTAGCAAGTACTTCGTTCATCTCGCATGCTGAAGAGCAAGAAGCTAAAAGCAATCAGCTAGAAGTTATTCAGGTAACAGCACGTAAACGTGTTGAAAATGCGCAAGAAGTACCTGTGTCTGTGTCAGCCCTACAAGGCGATGGATTAGACGCATATAGCTCAGCGGGTATGGATATTCGCTTCATGAACGCAAAAATCCCAAGTTTATCAGTTGAATCATCATTCGGCCGTACTTTCCCGCGCTTTTATGTTCGTGGCTTGGGTAATACCGATTTTGACTTGAACGCGTCACAGCCTGTTTCATTAGTTGTAGACGAAATAGTTCAAGAAAACCCTATTCTTAAAGGTTTCCCTGTATTTGACATCGAGCGTATCGAAGTACTTAGAGGCCCACAAGGCACACTGTTTGGCCGTAATACGCCAGCAGGTCTTGTAAAGTTTGATTCAGTTAAGCCAAGCCAAGAGTTCGATGCATACAGTGCGGTGTCATACGGTAGCAAAGGGTCAGTAGACTTTGAAGGTGCAGTAGGTACTGGTCTTACTGACAAACTTTCAACGCGTGTTTCTCTACTTATTCAAGATCGTCCAGACTACATCGACGTTAAAGCACCGGGCTTCGAAAAAGAAGATTCGCTTGGTGGTTACAATGAAAAAGCAGCACGTGTTCAGTTTTTATATGAAGGTGATGACTTCACCGGTCTTTTAAATTACCACAAGCGCGACCTTGACGGTCGTCCAATTGCATTCCGTGCAAACCTAATCGAAAAAGGCACAAATAACATTAACCCATTGTATGACAATGATGTTGTTTATCACGACGCCGCTTCTCGTTCTACTCAACAGGTTAATACTCAAGGTTTAAGCCTTAAACTTGAATGGGATCTAAAAGAGCACACAGTAACGTCGATCACTGGTTGGGAAAGTGCTGAAATCTATTCTCGTGCAGACGTCGATGGTGGTTATGGTGCATCATTCTTACCAGCAATGGGCCCAGGGGTTATCCCGTTTGCATCTGAAACTGCTGATGCAATCCCTGAGCATGACCAATATACTCAAGAGCTTCGTCTTTCAAGTAACTTCTCTGGCGATATGAACTACCAAGTAGGTGTGTTCTTATATGAAGAAGATTTAGTAATCGAAAGCTTCAGTTTTGATACGTTTGCTTGGGACGCAGCAGCAAACAATTATGGCTTACAAAACGGTTATGCAATCCAAGACCAAAGTACGTCGGCATGGGCACTATTCGGTTCATTTGATTACACAGTATCTGATGAACTAAAAGTAACAGCTGGTATTCGTTACTCTAACGATGAAAAAGAGTTTTATGCGAAGCGCACGAAAACACCAGTGCCATTTACAGGAGCAACAGACTTTAAAGAGGGCTCTGCAAACCCGGATGACAGCCATGTATCTTGGGACTTAAGTGCAACCTATAAGTACACTGATGATATTAACCTATTCGCACGTATCGCTAACGGTTTCCGTGCGCCGAGTGTTCAGGGGCGTATCTTATTTGGTGATGAAGTAACAGTTGCTAAGTCTGAAACGACTAACTCAATTGAAGCAGGTATTAAGTCTGATGTTTTAGATGGTCAAGGCCGTGTTAACGCGACAGTATTCTATTACCAGATGAATGACCAACAGTTAACAGCTGTAGGTGGCGACGCTAACTTTAACCGTCTGATCAATGCTGATAAGACAACGGGCTACGGTATCGAGCTTGACTCAGAGTGGGTTTTAACTGACGAGTTAAACGCAACATTTAACCTGAGCTACAACAAAACTGAGCTGAGCGATAAAGACCTAGCTGTTCAAGTGTGTGCTCAGTGTACGGTAACAAACAAAGTAGAGAACGGTTTAGCGGTTTTAGATGGTAACAGCTTACCACACGCGCCAGAGTGGATTGCGAACGCGACTCTTCGTTACACCAAAGAACTTGAGGGTGGCGATTTCTTCGTCTACTCAGATGTGTCTTACCGTAGCGAAATTGACTTCTTCTTATATGAAGCGGTTGAGTTCAAAGGTGAAGCGTTATTTGAAGCAGGTGTACGTGCAGGTTACCAGTGGCTAGCTGGCGACAACGAATATGAAGCATCTGTATTTGTACGTAACTTATTTGACGAGCAAGTGGTTATTGGTGGCGTAGACTTCAATAACAACACAGGTATGTTAAATGAAGAGCGTTACATTGGTGCTGAATTTAAAGTACGCTTCTTCTAATCTTATTTCGAAATAGAAATTTGTTTTAGTAAAAACCCGCATTTTTGCGGGTTTTTTTATATTTCGAAAACATAGTCTTTAGTCTTTTGCCGATTACTCTCAAATAAGTCACATTGAGGATTGGTATTAATAAAATGAGCTGGTAAAGTTGCCCTAAATTGAAAGTAAGAGAAAAATTATGTCTGGATTTTGGAATTACCGTGTTATTTTTTGTGAAGCAACTAAAGATGAAGCGGCGCTTTATCAAATTCACGAAGTTGAATATAACTTAAATGGTAAAGTAACAAATTGGTCTGAAACAGGTGCTGCACCTTTTGGCCGCACAGTTGAAGAGCTTCAAGCTGATACAGACCGTTTAAAGTCTGCGTTTGAAAAGCCAATCTTAAAAGTAGTACGCCAACCTCGGGGCTATACGCTTGTAGAGGTTGAATCAGGTGAAGAAGCAACAGCAGAAGTACCAGAGAGCTTAAAGCAATAAGCTAAAAGCAACTAATTCAAGGAGAGAAACGTGGAAAAACGAGCATTATTGATAGATTTTGACGGTACCTTGGTTGATTCTGAGGTCGTTCATTATGACAGCTGGCAACATGTTTTATCTCCTTTTGACATTCGTTATACAGAGCAAGCTTTTTGCTTAGAGTTTGCGGGTGTCCCTACCTTACAAGCCGCAACAGTAATAAAAGCACGGCATCATTTAGATGTCTCAGCTCAGTGGCTATGTGAGCAAAAAAATCAGCAGTTTGTTTCTACATCTGAGCAGGTAAAGCCAAGATTATTAGCAGGCGTGAAAGCTTTCCTTAATGCAGCTAAACAGCAGTTTACCTTGGTGTTAGTAACAGGCAGCACACGCAATGAAGCTATTCCTTTATTAACGCACTACGAATTATTTGATTTGTTCAATGCGACGATATGCAAAGACGATGTAATCAACCCAAAACCCGATCCTGAGCCATATTTAAAGGCACTTGAATTCTTGTCTATAAAGCCCCTGGAAGCATTTGCTTTAGAAGACAGTGCTACGGGTCTTCAAAGTGCGACAGCAGCGGGCGTACAGACAATTGTTATCCCTCATGAATACTCGAAATCTCAAGATCACAGCAAGGCTAGTTTTATTGCCAATGATCTTAGTGAGGCTTGGGAGTATATTCAAAAAAATACCTATATTTAAACGATATAAAGGTCACAATACTTCAGATAATGAGGGCAGCTAGGAAGTATAAACTCATTATTAATTTTACTTCAGCGCATAAGGAGCAATGCGTATGTATTATTCCTATTTTTTAGCTTTTTTATTGTTAAGCTCAGCTTCTTGGGCGAATACCTCCCCCGCACAATTAGCTTCTGTATTCAACGATACTCACCAAGTCGAACATTATTTAGTGAGTGAAAAATATGATGGTGTGCGTGCCATTTGGGATGGCACACAACTTAAAACTCGACGCGGTAACCTAATTTATGCACCAGCTTGGTTTACAGAAACGTTGCCAAACACCTACCTAGATGGAGAACTTTGGGTCGATTATGGGCAGTTTGAATTTATCAGTGGATTAGCAAGACAGCTGAATGGTAATGACGAGGATTGGCGCAAAGTAAAATATATGATCTTTGATATGCCAAAAGTCTCAGGCGTTTTTGCTGAGCGCTATAAAAAGTATCTACAATTGGTCACTGTACTCAATCGGCCTCATATTCAAGCAGTACAACAGCAAAGCTTTGCCTGCAGAGATCAATTAAATGATTACTTTGATGAAGTGGTAGCAAGAGGTGGAGAAGGTGTCATGTTACATTTAGCCACCGCTACACATTTAGCTGGCCGTTCACCACAACTATTAAAATATAAGCCCTACACAGACGCTGAAGCAGTGGTAATTGGTTATAGCGAAGGCAAGGGTAAGTACCAAGGCAAAACGGGCGCTTTGCTCGTGCGCAATTTAGATGATGGCATTGAGTTTAAAATTGGGTCGGGGCTTACCGATGCAATCAGAGCAAAACCGCCCCAAATTGGTACAGTGATCACCTATCGTTATCAAGATAAAACTAAATACAACAAGCCGCGTTTTGCGCGGTTTTTAAGGGTGAGAGAAATATTTTAAACTCGTTTTATCTGTGATACTCTGCGCGACCTTTTTTGTGTCGGAGGTTAATAATGATAGTTGGATTTGATTACGGTAGTTCTAATTGTGCAATGGGTGTGATGCGTGACTCTCAAGTGACACTCGTTAAATTAGAAAACAACAAACACTATTTGCCTTCGACTTTATATGCACAGCATAACGCATTGATCTCAGACTATGTCGCACATAATTTAAAGCAGGGTGATGTAGAGGGCTTTAGACAATCTAGGGCGCACCTTTTAAATACTGTACCGGCTATTAAACGTGACTTAGACTTGGAGTCTTATGATACCGGTATTTCTATTGGTCAGGCTGCCATAGAAGAGTATATCGACTTTCCAGAAGATGGCTATTTCGTTAAATCGCCAAAATCATTCTTCGGTGCAGTGGGTTTAAAGCCACAACAAATCGCCTTTTTTGAAGACATTGCCAGCACCATGATCATGCAAATCAAACGGCGTGCAGAGCAACAGCTGGGATATGAACTGACACACACTGTTATTGGCCGTCCGGTAAACTTTCAGGCCATTGGTGGTGAAGAAAGCAACCAACAAGCGGTTAGCATTTTAACCACAGCAGCAAAACGTGCAGGCTTTAAAGAAGTAGAATTCTTATTTGAGCCTTTGGCTGCGGGTGTTGATTTTGAATCTGGCTTAACGGCTGACAAAAAAGTACTGGTGGTCGATATCGGCGGAGGTACTTCAGATTGCTCGTTTGTACAAATGGGACCAAGCTTTAGAGACAATGCTTGTAGAAATGCCGACTTTTTATCGCATACTGGTAAGCGTATTGGTGGTAATGATTTAGACATAGCATTGGCGTTTCATGAACTAACAGATTTACTGGGCCGTGACGATAAGTTTAAGTCTGGTCTTCCTATGCCTAACCAGTTGTTTTGGCAAGCATGTAAAATCAACGATCTGCAAATGCAAAGTGACTTCTACTCAGATAAAAACCATCGTGATTTAACCGCGATGCTTCGCGAGATAGAGCAGCCAGAACGGCTACAGCGTTTAATCAAAGTACAAGAAAACAAGCTTTCACACCGTTTAGTAAGACAAGCTGAATTAATGAAAATCGCATTAAGTGCTGATCCGCAGAGTCACTGTGATATGGGCTTTATTGGTAAAGACTTAGCTAAATTGATTACCGATGCACAATTAGCCGGAGCTTTAGAAAACAGTTTAGAGCAAATCTGCACCTTGGCCGAACAGGCCATTCAAGAGGCCGGAACACAACCTGATGTGATTTATCTAACGGGCGGTAGTGCGCAATCGCCACTATTAAAGGCGGCGTTAAAACAACGACTGGGTGATATTGAGATGTTAAGCGGTGATAACTTTGGTAGTGTCACCGCCGGTTTAACGAAGTGGGCAGAAAAGCTGTTTAGATAAACACTTTCAAATTTATAAAGCTTGTTAGGTATTTAGTCGCGTTGCCAAGTATTTGTCGTAATCGGGTAAAG
The DNA here is from genome assembly GCF_040104455.1 of Pseudoalteromonas sp. BZB3. NCBI lineage: Bacteria > Pseudomonadati > Pseudomonadota > Gammaproteobacteria > Alteromonadales > Pseudoalteromonadaceae > Pseudoalteromonas > Pseudoalteromonas sp. BZB3. Next base: position 132,766 of record NZ_JBECOS010000014.1, read on the forward strand.
CGCGACTAAATTCAGTACTCATCAAAGATGAATGCAACAGCATATCGGCGGTTGCTTCATTACATGCCACCGGAATATTCCACACAGCAGCCAAGCGCAACAGTGCTTTAACATCTGGGTCGTGCGGCTGTGAAGCAAGGGGATCCCAGAAAAATACCAGCATATGGATTTGATGTTCTGCTATTTTCGCCCCAAGCTGTTGATCGCCACCCATAGGGCCACTAAGTAATTTATTAACGTTAAGGCCTGTAGCCTGCTCAATAACATTACCCGTCGTGCCTGTAGCAGAAAGTGTATGACGTTCTAAGGTATTCTTATGGGCTAAACACCAGGCTTTTAGAGCGCCTTTTTTACCATCATGGGCAACCAGCGCTATGTGCTTATTTGCAGGAATTTTCTCAACCTTGGTTTCCATACTCATTTCTCTTTTTTATTAGTTAGAGTAACAAGTTAATCGCTAAGGCGATAAAAATAAAGCCTGAAAAGCGGTCTATCCAGATTGGCGCGCTAGGGTGCTGCCTAAAGTAGCCTGCGATTTTGTCACCGCTGTAAATGTAGGCACAATCTATCGGAAAAGCCAAAATAGGGTAAAGCAAACCAAAGATCGCTAGTTGCAAGGTAGTTGAAGAGAGTGTTGGGTCGACAAACTGCGGGATAAAAGCAATAAAGAATAACGCCACTTTAGGGTTAAGTACTTCGGTCATCATGGCTTGAACAAATACATTGCCTTGTTTTTTAGTACTCACATGGGGTTTATCTTCAGAATCAATTTGCTTTTTAAACGTATCTTTGAGTGTCATAAAACCCAAATAACATAAATAGGTTGCGCCTAGGTATTGCACCGTCGCATAGGCCGCCTCAGAGGCTTTTAAAATGGCCGACAGTCCTACTACAGCAAAAATGGTGTGAATAACCCCACCGGCTGCAAACCCTAGCGCACTTTGCATACCAGCCTTACGACCATGGGTAAAAGTTTGTGCCATTAAGAATGCATTTGAAGGACCTGGTGCCACGGCAATAACTGCGCTGGCAATTAAAAAAGAAATGACGGATTCAGGGTTGAGCATCGCACTTATATTATTGTTGTTATTGAGTGGGGCAGAGTATAAGCGGGTTTGAATAAAATATACAGAGGTAAACAAAAGCGGGCACAAAGCCCGCTTAAAAATGGTTGGTTAGGATACTACAGTCTGAGTGCTTGAACAGGCTGAAGTACTACCTTGTTCTGCTTAGTAAAATAAATGAAACTATTACTACAGCAAGCGCTATTTCTGTAATATGTTAAGTATGTCTTATAGATATGACACTTTTAAGATTGAAGTCATAATTAAATTAGCTTTTATCGGCAGAATAATAAAGATGGGTCTTTGAAGATTTTAGAAGGCCGATATAAATTAGACAAGTGACTAAGTGAATACCGACTTGAAAAGGCGCACTAAAACTAAATTGTTGTGTTAATACAGCAAGTACTGCAGCGCCAGACATTTGCATCACACCAATGAGCGCAGATGCGGTGCCCGCTTGTTGTGCAAAGCCGCCAAGCGCTTTTCCAGCTGCAGAGCCCAATGTAAATGCAAATCCGATAGAGGCAATATACATTGGCAACATAAATGCAGCTGGCTCAGCGACACTACTAAGCGCCATCATGAGTAGGCCACCAAGAGTTAGCAGCGCTAAGCCAAAAATTAGGCTCTGTTTAGGTGCGCTTTGAATGTATTTAGGGGCGATAAAGCTGGCTGCAATGCTGATTATGGCATTCACAGTAAACCAAATCGTAAACTCCGAGATATCTTTACCCAGCTGAGTCATCACCCATTCAGGTGCTGTAGTGACAAATACCAACATAGCTGACATAGCAACCATAGTAATAGAGGCATTAAACATAAACTCACTGCTTGCAAGCATAGGCTTAAAGCGTCTTAAATCTAAAATATGGCCGGAATAAATTGTATCTTTTGGACGCGTTTCAGGGCACAGCAAAAACAGCAAGATAAAACCAAGTACGGCAAAGATAACTAAAAAGATAAAGTTACTTTGCCAGCCAAATTGCACGGTTAACCAAGCACCGAAAATAGGCGCCAATGCTGGTATAAAGCATACGATACCATTGAGGTAGGTGATCATTTTACCACTGCCTTTATGACCGAATTGGTCTCTGACAATGGCAAAAGCAGTAACAAAAGTTGCACATGCACCAAACCCCTGCAATGCTCGGGCAGCCATGATCACGCACCAGTCATTGGTGTTTGCTGCAAGCAAGCCTCCGAGTGCGAATAAAAAGATACCACTCAATGCAATGGGTCTTCTCCCGTACTTGTCGGCAAGTGGACCGGCAATAAGTTGTCCTAAACCGACGGTGAGCATATAAATGCCAACGGTTTGCTGAATGTGCGCATTGCTCACTGCTAAGCCAGACTGCATGGCAGGAAATGCTGGTAGATATAAATCAATACCAAGCGGACAGAAAATAACGAGTAAAATGAGAATAAAAACGCTGAGTTTTGAGTTAATTTGGGGATCAGACATGCGCACTCCTTATTAAGGGCGCATATTGTAACGCTCTAAAATAAAAACGACAGGACTTAATACCGAGAAACGATAAGATATTTTCATTTATGGTTTTTTACTTGAGGTTATAGTCAATTTAAACTTGCTGAAAACTGGTCTGATGAGTTATGTTTGCTAATTAAATAAAAATAATTACTGGAGCAAAACATGGCTGCATCATTAATGGGGATTTATAAAAGTGTGCGTTGGTTACCATTCGGTAATTGGCTTTTTAGTAAGGCTGTATGTATTAAGGCACCTTACTTTGGTTCAATTAAGCCGACTATTACACATTTAGAAGCGGGGAAATGCGTTGCAGTTATAAAGAAACGCCGCTCGGTTCAAAATCATATTGGCACTATCCATGCCATTGCACAGTGCAATCTTGCCGAGCTGGTGGCAGGTGTCATGACAGATGCAACCGTCCCAGTTAAAACCCACCGTTGGATCCCAAAGGGCATGACGGTTCAATATTTAAAGAAAGCCGATGGAGTCTTAACCGCTGAGGCTAGAATAGAGTTGCCAAGAGTATGGCAAGATAAAGAAGACTTGATTGTGCCTGTAGAAGTATATGATCAGCATAAAACCAAAGTATTTCATGCTGATATTACTATGTATATTACTGAGCGTTAGCTTGCTCTTTGATGGGGGTGATATTGTCGGGGGCTTGCTTATGAGTAAGCTTGCCTTCTAAATGCGCACCGGCATCTATAGTCAGTGTGTCATGGGCAACGTCACCATGCACTTTGGCGGTTACTTCTAGATGTACTGATTGCGCGTCAATGTTGCCGTTGATCGTGCCTTTAACTTGTACTTTTTCAGCCGTAATATTGCCGTTTACTTCACCATTTTGACCTACGATGAGTATCGACACTTTTAAATCGCCAGTTACTTTTCCATCTACTTGTAATTCCCCATCACAGTCTATCTGCCCAGTCACATGGGTGTTGGGTGAAATTAATGCGGGTAAACTTGCGCTGCTATTATTTTTAAATTTATTGAACACGAGAAAGTACCTTAGCCAGTTTTATCGGATTGATATGCTTACCATTTTGTAAGACTTCATAGTGTAAATGAGTGCTGGTGCTTCTACCAGTACTTCCCATCAAGGCAATCACATCTGACTTTTCGACTTTTTGGCCTTTTTTAACTTTAATGGTGTGAAGATGACCAAAACGGGTTACTAAGCCATTGGCATGCTCAATTTCAACAAATTTTCCATAACCGCCATTTTTCCCGGCTTTTGTCACAACCCCAGCGGCAGGGGCATGAATGTCTGTTTTATGCCAACCAGCTAAATCGACACCTTTGTGCATGGCTCTGCGGCCTGTAATAGGATCTTTGCGATAACCAAATTGACTGGATACATAAAACTTTTCTTGTTTTACTGGCATGCTATCTGGCAGCAAAGTGATCATCTGCTCAAGTTCATTAAGTTCAACCAGCTTATCAATCACGCTTAAGTAATCGGCAGAAATCTGTTGCGTGTCTAACTGGTGGTAAGGACCACCCTGAGCGATTGGTGAAGGGGCCAATTGCTTATCTAAACCAATTTCATCTAAGTGGGTATGCAATTCGCTTGCTCTTGCGGTGATGCTATTTTCGATGTAGTTAAGTAATGATGTTTGCTTATCGGCTAAGTTTTTTGACTGTTCTTCAAACTCATCGTTTCCAGTGACTTGATCTTCTGATGTTTCTGGCGTAGCAACACTTTCTGGTAAAGCCTCAACTAAGCCCTCTAATAAGCTCTGTTGTTGCGAAAGATTATGAAGTGTTTTTGTTTGCTCGGCTAATTTTTGTTCTAGTTGTTGTTTTTCTAGCTGCCAGTTTGATTCAGCCACCAAATGTTGGTTTTCTAACGTTTGTATTTGCTCTTGTTGTTGTACATAGCCATAAGAGCTGACACTAACCCAGCAAACCGCACCTACAGCGGCGCATAACAAGCTTACTTGCAGGCTGCTAGGTAGGGTAAACATACTTACGTCACCATTTTGACGAAGTAATAATTGTTTTGGCTTAAATGCGCTTTTTGCTAGGTAACTGATCTTGTTCAACATATTTCTTAATAACCTGTTAACAACGTTCTACCTTAACAATATTTATGCAAAAATCCAGCTTAAAAACACAAAAAAAAGCGTGTTTTATGCACGCCTTTGATTTGAATAGTGTTTTTTATTAAGTTTTGACAGTTTATTTTGCAGGTAAAACCGTGCCTTCAACTGAACCAAAACCAATACGATTAAAGCCGTCGGCTTCACACCAACCGCGCATGATGACCTTGTCACCATCTTCTAAGAACTTACGCTCTTCACCGTTGTTAAGTGTGATGGTTTCTTTACCGCCACGAGATAATTCAAGCATTGAACCTGCTTCTTCATGCTCAGGACCAGACTGTGTACCAGAACCCAACATGTCACCAGGAATAAAGTTACAGCCATTTACTGTGTGGTGTGTCACCATTTGTGCCACAGTCCAGTAGCTATGTTTGAAGCTTGATTCAGAAAGCTTGCTCGGTGAAGCACCTTCAGAGCGCATTTTTTCAGATTCTAGCAGTACATCCATTTGAATGTCGAAAGCACCCGCTTCACGGTTGTGTGAAGATTCTAGATACTCTAGTGGCTGAGGATCGTTTTCATCACGATGCCATTGTGTACGGTATGGTGCTAGCGCTTCAGTCGTTACAATCCAAGGTGAAACCGTAGATGCGAAGTTTTTAGCAAGGAATGGACCTAATGGTTGGTATTCCCATGCTTGTAAGTCACGTGCAGACCAATCGTTAAATAGACAGAAACCAAATACGTGATCTTCAGCATCTTCAATGCTAATTGCATCGCCAAGTTCATTACCTTTACCAAGGTATATACCTAGCTCTAATTCGTAGTCCATACGTTTTGCTGGGCCAAATGATGGCACATCTGCATCAGGCGCTTTAGTTTGACCTTTAGGACGTGGGAAGCTTTGACCAGATACATCAATAGAAGATGCACGGCCGTGATAACCAATTGGTACCCATTTGTAGTTAGGTAGAAGCGGGTTATCTGGGCGGAATAAGCTACCAACTGCAGTTGCGTGATAGATTGACGTGTAAAAGTCTGTGTAATCACCAATGTGGCAAGGCAGTGCATATTCAACGTCATCTTGTGCAACTAAAGCCGACTCAAGTGCACCTTGATGCTCAGAACCTTCACGCAGTGCTTTAGAAAGCGCTAAACGTAGTGCTGACCAATGTGCTTTGCCCATGCCCATAAATTCGTTAAGTGCTGGTGCATTAGCCGCTTCAACCGCTTCTTGTGCTTCGCCAGAGAAAATACCAGCAGCCGCAACTACCGCTAAATCTAAAACTTGGTCGCCGATAGCAACACCACCGCGAAACTCTTCAGATACGCCTTTACGACGAAAAGAAGCGAATGGTAGGTTTTGGATTGGGAAGTCATTACCCGCAACGTTTGCGCTGCTTACCCAGCTTTTTAAATTAATATCGTGCGTTTCATTAATAAAAGACATGGTCTTTCCTTTTGCATTAATTGGCTAAGTCTAAATATGGAGATTCAAGAAGGTAAATCAAGCTTGAAAAACGACTTAGCTTTAAAAACTACAAAAGCAGCTACGTTTTTAAACGTCAGCTGCTTTTAACTTATTCCGCTTATCTAAAATTAGATAACACCACGGCGCTCTTGGTCACGCTCGATTGATTCGAATAGCGCTTGGAAGTTACCTTCACCGAAACCGCCGTCATCAACACGTTGGATCATCTCAATGAAGATAGGGCCAAATAGGTTCTTAGTGAAGATCTGTAGTAAGTAACAGTTTTCGCTTTGGCTATCTACTAAGATTTGGTGGTCTTTGATCTTTTGCTTGTCTTCAGCAACCCAAGGAACACGGTCAAAGATAGTGTCGTAGTAGTGGTCAACGATATCTAGTGTCGCGATGTTCGTTTTGTCTAGTTTATCTAGTGAACCAACAAGGTCGTTTGTTAAGAACGCAAGATGCTGTACACCTGGACCGTTGTACTCGTCTAAGTACTCGTCGATCTGGTTGTTGTTGTCATCTTTGCCTTCGTTGATTGGAATAGAGAAAGTACCACAAGGCGACTTAAGCGCGTAAGAAAGTAGTGCCGTCTTTTGACCTTTGATGTCGAAGTAACGTACTTCTTCAAAGCCGAATACGCCTTTATAGAAGTTAGCCCAAGTTTCCATCGTACCTTTGTAAACATTGTTTGTTAGGTGGTCGATGCGGATGAAACCTTTATCTTCAACAATGTTTTGCTCAGCTAGGTCTTCAAAATCATTTTCAAAGATTGAACCTTTGTCACCGAATACGTCGATGAAGTAGATTAAGCTGTCGCCAATACCGTAAATAGCAGGGTATGGTAGGTCTTTGTTTGCTGAATCTGTCGCAGGTTTTGCACCACGCTCTACAGCAATGTCAAACGCTTTTTGAGCGTCTTCTACACGCCAGCCCATTGAGCAAATCGCAGGACCATGAGATTTTGCGAACTCAGCAGAAAAACCGCCGCGCTCGTTGTTTAGTAAGAAATGGATCTCGTTCTGGTTGTAATGAACTATATCTTTGCCTTTAAACTTTTTAAGTTTAGAGAAACCAAAATCAGCAAAGATTTTGTCCATGTAATCTGCATCTGGGGTTGCGTATTCAGTAAATTCGATACCAACCAAACCTAGTGGGTTTTTTACTTCACTCATTGTAATACTCCGCAATTAAGCACAATTGGGTTGCTTGTTAGATTTGTTGTTGGAACGAATCATTAATCAAAAATCGCAATAGGGGAAGATAGGACAGTGATATTGTCAGGGGGGCATTTGTAAATTTAAAAACACACATTAAAAACGACTTTGCTGTATTTCGACTAGGGCAGGTGATGGAATCTCCTCAAGTGTGCCAGAACAAAAATCGATCACTATTTGCTGTTTTAAATCGTGGAGTTTAAAACTTTTAAGTCATTGATATTAAATGACTATTTTCGGTTGCTGGTTTTTCCAGGAAATGGGTTTATAAGTTCAAAGAATACCTCTGAACTTGCATCTAAAAGGAGTGGGTGTAAAGAAATTAGTACAGTTAGAAAGCAGATACAAAAAAAGCCGCATAAGCGGCTTTTTTGCTACAAGGAGAATTACTGCTTAGAACCTGATACTTCTAGTTCTTCGCTTAAATAATGCTCTTGAGTGTGTGGTTCATGGTTGCCCTCTGCGCCATGCATCCAGTCAACTAAACGGTCACTTAGGAAGTACATTAATGTTGCCGAGATTAAGCCTGTTGCACCTAGACCAATAAAGATACCCATGGCATTTTCCATAGCAGCTTCACCTTCACCGATGAACGCACCTACGAATGCAGCAATTTTGTTTGCAACTGCAGTACATAAGAACCAGATACCCATAAGCAATGAAGCAAGGCGTAGTGGCGCAAGCTTACTTACCATAGAAAGACCGATTGGTGACAAGCACAGCTCACCTAGAGTATGGAATAAGTAGAAAAGCACTAACCAAATCATGCTGATTTGCAGTGCATCTTGACCATTACCACCTTCAGTCGCAAGTGCTAGCATCATAGTGAAGAAGCCAAGTGCTAAGAAAACTAAACCAATGGCAAATTTAACTGGCGAGTTTGGCTCTTTGTTATCAAGCTTAAGCCAGATCATAGCTACAATCGGCGCGAAGATAATGATGAAGATAGAGTTAAGAGATTGGAACCAAGAAGCTGGAATTTCAAAGCCCATCAACATACGGTCAGTGTAATCGTTGGCGAAAATATTCATTAGACCGCCAGCTTGCTCGAAGCCCATCCAGAAAATGATGCTGAAAACACTCATTGTGAAAATTACCTTGATACGGTCTTTTTCAACTTTAGTTAGAGGCTCTTTTTGACCTGATTCAGACTGTTGCTGAGACAGTTTTGCTGAAGGTACTACACCAATATCGCCTAAATACTTTTTACTTAAGATCATCTGCATCACAACAGAGATAACCATACCGATACCTGCCGCGATAAAACCAGCCTGCCAGTTAATTACAGCTGCAACGTAACCTGCGATAAGTGGGCCTAAAGCGCCACCTAAGTTAATACCCATGTAGAAAATAGTGAATGCACTGTCACGACGTTTGTCGCCTTCTTGGTACAAGTCACCAACCATAGTAGAGATATTTGGCTTGAATAAACCATTACCAATACAAAGTAATGTTAAACCAACATAGAAAACATTTTCTTCGATACCACTTACCATGGCATGAGGAATACCCATAGTAAAGTGGCCAACAGCCATTAAAATACCACCAATAATGATGGCTTTACGTTGACCTAATACGTTGTCGGCTAACCAGCCACCGAATAATGGTGTTAGGTATACCGCCATAGTAAATGTACCGTATAGACTTAATGCATCGGCGTTGCTCCAGCCGAAGCCGCCGTCTTGTGCCATAGCAACAAGATATAACACCAAGATGGCACGCATGCCGTAGTAACCGAATCGCTCCCACATTTCTGTGCCGAATAGCAGGAAAAGCCCCTTAGGGTGCCCTAAAAACTCACCTGCTTTAGGTAATGTGCTCATATTTCTTCCTAAATTATCAAAATGTGTAGTGTGGCCTAATTATAATTATGCACTAAGTGCTTGAGTGACGTTTGGCCAAACGTCTAATAACAATTTCATTAAAGCGATGTATTGTTAAGATGCGCATTGCTTTAATGAAATTGGTAAAACCTTGAAACAGGTACATTCGCATTATTTTTGCGTAAATATGCACTGCAACGATGCAGTATACCCAGCGCTAGGCGTTAGGGGAAGTCTGACAAGACAAACCGAGTATTGTATATGATAAAATCTGCTAGTGCCGGTTAAGAAAGTTATAAGTCTTGTTGCTCATTCTTTGATGTTAACCAACCTGGCTTTTGACTTCGGTTCAGAGTCGCTAGCACTGAGATAGCTTTTTCTATTGTGATGCGTTGATCTGCAATATCTTGATAAACCTGTTGAGCTGTTTTTTTACGTTTAACAGCAGCGCCAGCATCTAAAAATGACTCGATAACCTGATTAAAGAATCCTCTAAACTTACTTTTCGGCTGTTGGTCGTCATCTAGATGACTCTCAGTTTTAGCTGTGGTGACTTTTTCTTGAATATACTTAATTTCAGCTTGACTAAATTCATTTTGCGCGTGTTCTGAGTGTGCAATGTCTTCAATTACTAGATTTAAATAGTCAATCTCAATAGCACTGAATTTAGGTTGTTGAGCGAGTTTTAAAAGTAGCTTCCTAAACTCAGACTGTTTGGTGGCCGAAGACTTAAGGGTTTCACAGATCTGATATATCTTTTGCCATTGCTGCCACATGTAAACATAGTTGAGGCCCGCACCTTTAATATTTTGCATACCCACGATGAGTTGATGTTGGTTTTTCATCGCAAGGCTGGCGATATGGCTTGTTAGTTGATCTGGTTTTACATAAGCGTTTTCTACCAAGACTATTTTGCTTGCAACGATGCTTTGCACTGTTTCCTTTAATAACTCTGAATGATTTGATAAATCATCTATTTCAAGCAGTGAATTAGCCATTTGCCAGTTTTCATATTGAGTGACAATTTTTTGTATATGTTCGGCATCGTTTAACAACCTAGCATTTAACACGGCTGTTAAAGTTTCTAAAGAAGTAATATCAGTTGTTTGTAGCGGTACGTCTAAGGTGTGATTAATTTTCTCAAGCCAAGTCTGAGCGCTGTAAAGTACATTCAACTGGTTAAGAAAGGCCTTTAGGTCGTTTACATCGTTATTTTTCAGCAAGGTGTCAAGACGTTCGTCAATGGCATGCTGTAAATATGAATTGAAGCCGTCCACGTTGGTGCCTATTACGACTAGGTAGTCGAAGCGTAAATCTTCAGCTAATATCTGCGCGAATACTTTTGAACGAGCAATACGGTCATTGCGGTTATTGATTAATGCAATGGTTTGAATATGGGGCTGGTCGTTTAAATCAAATAGCTCCAAACGCTTCCAGTTTTCTATGGTTGCTAGCCGCTCATTGGCCGACATACTATTCACAAAAGATTGAGAAATAGCGCCAATAGGGGCTGACTGAAAATGTTGTAACACACCAATGTCTGGCACGATGCGCTCAGCCGTTTCTTTATATACATAGTCTTTTTCTATGCCAATATACTGAGCCATTTTGCACACAAGTGCGATGTTGTCAGGGTGTTCTTCATAGGGATATAATGCACGAATATCAGGGGTTATTTGATAGCCATCTCCCCAATGAGTTTGAATTAGGGTCGTGTGTTTGGCATCTGCGGCATCACTTAAAATCGGCATCATCGATTGTTCAGCAGTGAACACTTGTGTGTTACTCCCTATAAAGGCTGACATCTCTTTGGCAACATCAATACCTGTTGGGCCCAGAATATCTTCATGATCTGGATAAGCATTAGTAATGGTGGCAAAGTTATCTTGCATCCAGCGGCGTAGAATTCTTACATATCTTGGGGTTAGGCCCATACATTCCCATAGAAAGACATCGGCTTTGGTTTTTCTTGCAAAATCGAGTACTTCGCTTTGCTCCCATATGCTGGCCTTATCGAAAGGTCTGAATAGTGGCACTTCGTACTGCTCTCCGCTGCTCTTACCATAAATCATCATGGCTTCGCACCCTGTGGTTTTGGCGATAACACGTAAATCTAAACTGCTGAACAGTGAGGCTTTTAATCGTTCAGTACCTGATTTTCCTCGCGTTCCCCAACCTCCGATACTGACAGGAATTGCATTGCGGTTACGTTTTATTTTTTTGCTAACATGGATGTGGCGACCCCAAAAATAAGCCATAAAGCCGGTAACGAAAAAGACCAATTGCGAAATTGAATTTTGATAAATTGAATACAGGTATTCTTTAAAGCTAAACCAGATATTAAGTAACACAGGGGTCAATGCAGTTTTACTGTAGAGTTTGGCAATACTTTGCTCGACAGGAAATGATGCACCAAGAACATCCCCGTACGCATTAAATTTTATTTCGAAACCGAGTTCTCTCAAGGTTGAAATGAACTTCTTTTGCTCAAGTTCACTGCCTTTTCTTAAGCTATCGAGTTGCTCAAAATGAACTGAGATGTACCAATATGCTTTAATTCGTTTGATGAGTCTGGCAGGGCGATGTATTTCTAAAATACCGTCTGGGGTGTAGCTAAAGACTGGCTCTTTGCTTCTATCTTGGCTGAGCACTGACAATAGGTAATCTAATAGCGGTAAATGCGGTCTTGCTGAATGCTCAGTTAGGTTAAACAGCGCCTCACCAGGGACGTTGGTTTCACTAATTTCAGCGACACTACAGCTGGCAACATGTAAATCAGCTGAGGGCTTTTTTGTCTGTGTATGGTTAAAGCTCTGACGTTTATCTGTACTTGGGTTAAAGAACTCATGCCAAATTCGCCAAAAGCGCCGACCTCGTCGATAGCCAGGTATAATATGCCAGTGCTTTTTTGTGGCTCTACCACTAAATGCTTCTGCATGTTGTGCTTTAAAGCTCAAGGCTCGGCCTAGGGTGTGACGATCAATTCCCCCTGAGAGCGTTATGCTTTGTGTTTGTGAAAGCTGTTCTTCGATATTTGCCAATAAAGTTTGCTGACTAAAGCTGACTAATTGCTCTCTTGCTCTTGTAATATGTCTTTTTAATGCAATATGGGACTCTTTGTCGAGCGCCATATTAAGCGTTTGAATAAATCGCTGAAAAATCTGTTCAGGTTTATCAGATTGTAGCTGTAGATTAAGCATTACACGGGCACTGTTTTCGATATTGAGCCGTTTTACTTCAAAAGGCAGCGGCTTTTGAAGTACTTGTTGCCAAAGTTTAAAGATGAAGGCATCTTCGGCATATTGTGGTTGTGTGAATTGCTTTACCAAGGTAAATAGCACTGCACCACAGGTCTCTTCTTCGAGCCTTCTCACTAGCAGCGCTTTTGCTTGTCCTAAGTCAATGACATTTAATTGCTCAATTAACGCTTGCCTTACACGTGGGTACGGGTGTTCACTTAGGCTATTTAATAAGTCTATTTCTTTACTGGTAAGCTTAGGTTGCTTGGCAATGATCTGTGGGAGCGCAGCGAGTACAAATAAGCTGTCATTATTTTTAGGTTTGTCAGCAAAGTCGATGACAGTTTCTTGTATGAGTGCCCAAATGTGCGCTCTGATAAAAGTGGGGCGCTGAACATATAAAATCTCAAGAATATCAATCACAGCTTGGTAAGGAGTACTCGGTTCTTCGAGTAATTCAATTAACTCAGCAGCTAGCGCCTCATTGAGTTCAGGATCGGCGTGGCATTGATGGATGACCGCTACCTGATTCACTAAAGCACGAATAAGACTGTGCTTGATGTGAACACTGTGATTATTTTGCAGCATCTGCATAAAAAAGGGTTCAAGGTCGAGCTTTTTCCAGTTGTCTAAGATTTCAGCTTCATTGGCGCGCAAATGAGATGTGGTTAGAGCGCCAAGTTTACTGATCAGAAACTTAAGAGTTTGTTCGGTATCGGCAACTTGTCGTTCATAACGGTCTATCACAGCACCATCATCAAACCAGCGTGATAAGGCTTGTTTATCTTCTTTTAACTGGGCTTCAGTGGCGCCGAGCTCTCGTGCATAACTCAGAATATGAAGTTCTTTTTCTGCACTTATCTCTGCTTTTGCTAAGCGCTGTACAAATAATTGATAAGACGCGTCTAGCTTTTGAGTTTGTGTATTAAGCTGTTCAATTTTATGTCTTAAAAATGCGATAGATTGTAGTTGTAACCAAGCTTGCAGCGATTCGTTCTCAGGAATATTTCTAATTAATGGCCATTGCAAAAGCTCATTGATCAGATTCTGATATTTATGACGATAGAGTTTGAGCCAAAACTCTTCGATATTGGCGAATAATATTAACTCAAGTTGCTGCTTTAATTCATTATTGGTCATAAATATCTTGTTCTAAAAAATGCGTCAATTGGAGTGATTCAAAGAGAATTTCATCGTGAGCAAATGGCCCAAACCCGGTATTTTTCAAGTTCCCTAGATTAATTTCTAAACGTAGTGAGTGGTCTTTTCTAAACCAATCCTGTGTCCAGCTCAGTTTTATCCATCCTGCTGTATTGTCTGAAAAGTCAAACAGGGTTTGCCAACTTACTTGGGTTAAATATTGCCACGTATTGTTAGGCCTATGCTGATCGGCAAATTTATATTGTGATGCGCCTGCGAGCGTAAAAATATGCCCTTGATAAAATTGCTGCAGCTCAATATCAAAGCCTAGGCTGTCAAAAGACGTCCAGTCTTCATTTGAAGTAGTAGAAAAGCTAGCGGATAGCTGATTATCTACCCAAGGTTGATAGCGATATTGATAAGCCGCCCGCCAACCATGCATATGATCTTCGCGATAAAAACTAAACATTGACGGACTCATCAGTCTGTCAGCAATATATTCATCTGCGGTGATACTAGTGTAGTAATAAAATGGCTGCCACCACCATTGATGACGATGAATGTTGTCGTCACGCCAAGTTTCGCCAATTTTAAAACTGACATTAGAACTGAGATGGCTCTCGCTAATGGGCGTGTCATTTTGCCAACGGTTATTTATTCTAGCTTCACTAAACCAATGACTTTCTTTTGATAACCAATTGTGTTGTGCGTTGATAGAGAGTGTTTCGTAATTTTGATTATCGAGTGTGAATAACGATTCTAGCAAATACCAATTTTGCTTATCTTTATTTCTTAGCCTTAGTCCAAAATCGGTATAGTGGCGAGCTGACGGGCTTTGTTCACTTTCGAAGATACCTGCTCGGTTGTATCTAACGAGTCCTTCAACATGGGTCAGGTTTTCATCAGTAGATAAAATATCTTCATAAAATGGCTTTTTCGATGGTTTATGAAAATAAGTAGGTTTTTCAACGAATAAGGGCTCGATTGTTGGTGCAAAACTGGTTTTAGTTCGATTGGGGTCGAGTTGCCATTTAAAAACGCGTGCTAACTGTGAAGTCTTTGCTTGAATATTGATTTTTCCTGCAGGATAAAAACCGATTTGCTCATCTCTGACTTGGCCTGAGAGGCGCTCAATTTTTATTAAACTATCTGAATTCAGTTTTGCGCTTATTTGTTGTTCAGCTTCTGCAAAATAAAATAGCTGGCGTGTATCTAACTTCGCATCTTGCCAGCGGCCTTGTTGATAGGTTTGAATTTTTACACTGACCAGTTGAGAAATAAACGGGTTCATCCAGCGTAGGGCGATTTGCCCATTTGCAAGCTCGGCATCTGTTAGTGCTAACTCACTATTGTGATTACTCTCTATGGTCCAAAGTACACTGTTTTTGCTGGTAGACACAAGAATATTAGCGTAGTTGGTCTTCACTAACTCTGCAGCTGCGAAATCAAAAATGAGTTTCACTTTATGACCTGCTAATTCTCTCAGGTCTAAGTTTAGAGTGTGATTTGGACGAACTAATAGCCCTTCTAAGTTTGAATTTTGGCTTGTATGGCGGCTTATTTGCTCAGCAAAACTGCGTCGCGTTATGGCATTCATATCAATGAGTTGAGTACCAGAATAATTTAAGTACTGCTCAATCGGTTGCCATGACCCATAATGCTCAATACGGTTCTTAAGTGAGTTTAAACTGTCGGATAGCTTTACGTATTCAAGTTTGGCAAATAGCAAGTTGAACTCATAGTTGTTTAGAGTCTCATGGCTTAATCGATATAACGCATTTATGAGTAACGTTTTATTATCGATATCAGGCTGGTGGAGCAGGTTAATAAATGGCTGCTTAAGAAAAAATGCTACAGCGTTGGAGCTTAAGTGCGATTTATATGCAAGTGGTTCAGGTAATACCCTTAAACTCAAGTATTGCTGTTGCTCACTACTTAAAGTCAGTTGATCACCTTTATTTAGCGTGATAACTGCTTCACTGGCCACAGAAAGTTTAAGTTCATTGCGCTGAACTTGTGTCGTTGAAGCGACATCCGCAAAGACAGGTAAAATGGATTGTGTTGAGTTTGTATCTAAATGCAGCCAATGTTGTTGCTGTGTACCATCGTGGATGTAAGGTGTTCTGACTCTTAACTGTAATGTTAAATCTTGCTTAGCATAAAGCTGTATTGGTGAACCTGTTTGCAAAGTATAAGCATTGTAATCAGATGTATCTCCTTGCAAGTTCACGGCACCAAAATGTTTGATATCAAATGAAAAGGTTGTTGGCTCTTTTAAAGGGGTTAATTGTGCAATACGGCTTTGCATCCAGCTATGTAAAGCTGTGTCTGTAAAATTATGATTATCATGCTGTGACCACAGTGCTTGTAAGTTTTTTTGTTGTGCTAACAAGAATTCTCTCATCAAGCTGTCGCAGCCAGTTAAAACATCAAACTTGTATGCACATAAACCTTGAAGTTTATATACCTGTTTAGCTTCTAAGTAGCGGCTAAAGAGTGCCTGTGCAGCATAATTACTGAGTAGTGGACGCTCGGATTGCAGCAAGCTTTCTAAGTAGGCGTTGGCTGTCGAGACTCTATCGAGCTCAGTCAATAAATCAATGCGCATTCGCCAAGCATCGAGTGCAATGCTGGCAATCTCGCTATTGACTAAATCTTTCAGCAAGGGCAAAGCTTTACTCGGTTCTGACAACGCTAAGTTCATCGCTTTTGAGATTAAATGGTAGTCGTTTTCATGCGGTCTTTTGTTAACAGATGTCTCGAGTGGGAGAGGCAGACTATTGATGAAAGCCCGCGCCTGCAGATTGTTTTGTTGCTCAAGTAATGTTGCTAGCGTAGGGCTTTTGGCCGCTACTTTTCCTTGCATTAAATAAAGTAATGGGTTGTTTGGCAAGGTCAATAAGTCATCTACTTCAACGGCAATACTTACCATTTGTTCATCGGCACTGAATAGTTTTAAAGAGTGTGATTGCAAGCTTACAGGCAGCACAATTCGGCTGAATGCTTGGCTTGGTGAAAATTGAATAGTGTGCCTTTGATTGTCGTATTCAGCGACTAGGTGGCCGCTATGCTCAGCTTTAACATAGAGAAATAACGAGTTTCTGATCCGCTGAAACTGGCTGATATCAAAACTTAGCGTGTCTTTTAGTTGATGGCTGGTGAGTACCTTGAGTTGTGACACTGAATAGAGTTGCTCGCTTGCAGCACGTAAACCAGACACGACCCTTTGTTTGCTATTGTTACTTTCTATAGGTAACCCACGATTACTAACTTGCGCATTTCTTCGTGTTGAAATGGTGCTCACCAGATCTTGGTAACGTCGCTGTTCAAGCACTGAAGCGTCAGCAATTGAGAAGTGACTAATTGAAGATACGTCTTGTTGTGAGTAAATTTTTACAAAGGCGTCATCTAGGTTTGCTGTCCAATAAGGGTTAAGCAGTGCTTCAGGTTGTTTGTCTAGTGCATCAAGGTCGTAAATGCCGCGATGCATTTGTTCGAGTTTTATAAGTGCTTGATCTTGAGCTGTGACTTTTAAGTAACTACCTTTAGGCACGGCGAAGTAATCAGTATTTATAGTGCTGACTTTTTCATCTTGATATTCACGTGCATGGGCGTTCGATACATTCACTAAACTGACAGGTTGATCGTTCACTTCAACAAAGACTTTATTATCCTGCTTTAGGTTTGACATCCACTTTCGAACTGAAAGCTTGAGCTTTTTAGCCTCAGCGAAATATAAACGCATGCTTTTCTTCGGCTCTAACGTATAGTAAAACTCGTGATCTTGAGCAAGGCTTAATTTTGTGGCTTTGAGAGGCAGTTTTATAGCGCGGCGAAAAGCATCGCGATGAAAATGAAACTGACCTTGTTCAATATCTAAATTTATCCAATCTTGAGTTATATTTTCAAATTGAATAAGTCGGTTGTATTGTGATGCAGGTAATTGGCAACGATGCGCTTTACACATCAGTTCACTTGGGTGGAGCTTGCGCATTGCATATTGTGTTTGACCTACCCAAACCATGGTTTTGTTGAATATATCGTCAGGTAAAGTTAGCCAGCGAGCGGCAGGTAAGTACAGGCGTTTCGATTGATTTTTTTTAATACTAATTAGACTTTTAGGCTGACCAAGTGTTAAATCTGATTTTACCCACGCAGGTGCAGTTTGCAGCGGTGCGGGCGCTGCAAACAACTGACAGGTAAATAAAAGACCGATTAAAATTAAATAACTTGGTTTATGCATTCAGAAAATTGACTCATTGTATGTTGTTCTTTTACTAGGCGTTTTCGCATAGGCTTGCTTATCTCTATGTGAATAAACGAAAACGGTGCTAAGTTAAGTTTATGTAGTATGTTCTTCGTTCCGCCAAGTTCTTGTATCAATTCTGGGTAGAAATAGCTATTTTTTGATATTTTACTTAAGCATAGAGTTAATTGCTGCTTAATGACATTGCCTTTTCTGCCTTGACTGATAATAAAATCGGCTTGCCTTCCATTATCGCTTTTTCTTTTGCTTTGATTAAAGCCATGTAACTGTAAGATTTTGGCATTCGGATGAATCGACTGAAAGGCTAAAATGGCACTGTTATGTAAATTATCGCGACGTTTAGAGTAATCCATTGACTGCTTATCCAAACTGTCACTGTGTCTGTGATGCGTGTTCGCTAACATGAGTTGGCAGTGCTTATTATATATTTGCTCACCTATTGTATAAGTGTGTGTATCAAAGAAACGATGTGGAATAGAAATAATACATGCTTTGGCATTTAATCGATAAATGAGCGCTCCGCCTCCATTTACTGTTGAGGTAGCTTGCAAATGATGCCTGTTATTTTTAAACGTATATTGCCAAGAATCTAAGTTGGCCTTATTCGCAGACTGAAACCAATTCGATAAATCTTTCGTCAGTTTTTCTAGTGTTGATTTTGGCTCTGCACAAGCGACGGTCACACTACAACTTAGTATGATGGAAAAAATCAGCTTAATCATTTTCATATTGCCTCCACTGCGCTTCAGAGGGGGCTTGCATAAGTTCATCAAGCACACTGATCCAAATATCTTGTTCGGCGGTGATTGTGATACTTTTAAGTGTCTGTAAATCATCGTTTATCGCAAGTGAGACACTGTTGTATGGGATCACTTGTGCAATTGCAGGATGCAGTGAATAGACTTTGGTTAATTGTGCTGGCATCAATGCAAAACGTTTATTTTTAATTGTGTATTCAGGACTTAAACCGTCTTTGAATCGACCTCTAATGTGAGTGTTTAGTACCACGAAATCTTTGAACTCTTTGGTTTTAAGCACTTTAATAACAACCGATTCGGGTTTGTTTGAATAGTTTAAAGTTAAAGTCTGGCCAGCTTTAAGAAAGTAGCCACGCTGTTTTTGCCAAGGACGCTCACTGCCTTCGTTAACAAATAAAGTATGTTCAGGGCCTTTGAAAGAGAGCAGTTGAGTCTCAGTTAAATCTGTGAGGGCGCGCTCTTTGAAAAACGGGGCTTTTTTATTTATCTCAATAAGACGCTTATCTCTAAGTTGGTTGTTTCTTTTAGCCTGTAATAATTGTTCAAAATTAAAAACCTGATTGAATTGATGCTCTGTTGGATCTGCTTCAGAAAACAAATTAGCAAAATACTTATCTGGGCTATTGACTAAAAATGTATTTGATAGAGGTAAGGTTTGAATTAAATCCCGACTCATGTAGGTGGTTGTCATGTCTTCATTACTAGGTAATGGAGGCGGTATTTCAAACAAACGCACATTGGTAATGCGCTTTTGTTCGGTAAAAGTAAAATCATTCTGCGCTTTTTGCGAAAACCAAGCACCTATAGCGGCAAAGTTATCTAACTCAGGTTTGCAGAGCTGTTCGCATAGCTCGGTTTGATAATGAAAAGATGACTGTCTGGCTTGCAATTTCGCTAGCACTGACTGTGGCGATGAAATTTTGATACGATCCACTGTGTTAGGTAAGCGAACATAGTATTGCTCAGATCCGAAAACAGGCTGTCGGATGGTTGTTTCGTCTATGATCCTGTCAAAGTTGCTTGTCTCGCCTTGCAGAAATATACGGTATTGCTCTATCTCAATATCGTTATTATGAAGTGTGATATCAACAGGCGTGCCTTTTGGGCCTCTAAACTCAAAGTTGATATCACTACCTTTAGCAACTTGGTATTCAGCATTAAAGTGCTCGTCAATGTTATAAAAGTAGCTATGCAAAGCATTAAATTGGGCATCGTTTTCAGCAAACCATCTAGTTAGTATAGCCTTGGCAGATTGAACCACAATCAGGCCGGGCTCAACACTTGAAATACGATAAGTATTGGGTGTGTCAGTGGCAGTGAAATTTAGCTGAATAGGCGCCTTGAGTTGTTTAATGTCATACCAAGTTGCGAATAATGTCGCGTCGCTCTGCTCTTTAAAGACAAATAAGTCTTGAGTTTGATAGTTTCTGAATGAGGCACTCAGTTGGCTATCAGTATAGAAGCTATCTAGGTTTAATTGCGCCGTACTAAAGTCATAACTTAACACGTAATAGGGCAGTGTTTCGTATAGGGTGTCGCCGGTAAAGTCGATGCCGGGGATCCCTTGTGGCGCTAATTTTTGCCACTCAAATGTAACGGCATTTAATATTTCTTGGCTCGATAAAGCGTTGTTGCCAATGGTGTGGTAATTAGTCATACGTTCACGCCAATCAGTAGATTGACTTAGCCAAGCTCTATTGATGTCATTGAGGCTTACTGGGGTTTTCGCGTGCAAACGAATAACAACCCCTCTCAACTGATTATTTTCAGGGATCAGTTTTAATGCAATTGCAGATGCATTAGTAAGTTGCTCATTGCTGATAAAAAACGACTGCCCAGAAGAAACGGCCAATGTGTCGCGATTTTCAATAATTTGTTTTACTTGCTTTTGTTCATTATCTAAGGCCAATTTAGAAGCATGATGATAAACATGCGTACTGAGAGGGGTCGCTTTACTGTCTAAAAGCGTGTATTCAATGGCATAGTGTACGGGTTCTTCAAATTGCTGTTGCTCCGAAAAAATTGCATTTGACAGCACACGAATAGAATACGTTCTATCAGCGGAAAAGTTAAAAGTGAGCGCCTTATCTTGTTGTAGCCAATGCACTGTTGAGCGTGTTTCATCTTCGGAGCGCAGCGCAACCGGCTCTGCAGACACTACCCAAAAATAACCACGGACCACGAGCCAAAGTAGCAATAAGATTAAACTGAGTCTAAAAAGTAAAGTCACCAGGTACTTAATTAAATACATTAAGTCCTCCTGTCATCATTTGAGTAAATCTTTGCAAATCGACGACTTTATTCCTCTTAGGCAAGTAAATGAGTGCAATCTTATTGTTTTGCTTGATCAATAAGGCGAGTTCGTTTGGCATAGAAAGTTGTGTGGCCTGCAGGGTACACGCATTTTGTTGCTCACATAAAGATTTAATAAAAGGTAAATGCTGAGAGAGCGCATAATGCTCGGTAATATCCTTAAAGGCTTTTAATTGAGTAGTCTCAATTGCTTGCCAGTCACTAGGAGAAAGGGCTGCGATATTAGTGTGCTTCAAATTAGGGCGCTGCGATACCGCTAATAGTCGTTGCAAAAGTGCTTCGTTCGATATTGAAAAGTGTTGCTTAAAGTCGGAAGCAAGCCATAGTGTGGCGAGCTCACTCGCAGGCGAAAATATCTGGTATCCGGTTTGGGGAGAGGTACCTAATTCGAGACCTCTTGTTGCTGCTTGACCTAAAACAATCTGATGCTCAACTCCTAGCTCTTTGAGTGACTTCCGTACCTTGCCCAGACTTAACTTATGGCTCGGATGAGGTTCTGTGTACTGAAAAGCTAAAGCACTTGGCCGAATGTGTGACGGCGCACTGTGGCTACGTATTTGCAAGTTTAAAACGCCGGATTGCGGGTAATGACGCAATGCACTCTGATGCACAATATTAAATAAGGTTTTTACATTGGCAGCGGCCATAATATTGGCCTCTTCACTGGCAAATGGGTGCGCCCCTGCGATTAACAACAGCTTTGCATTACTCTTTTGATACAGCTGACTGGCAAATTGTATGGTATTGCTTTCATACAAAGGACGAGGTACTTGGATATTGAGTGCATTAGTCGGGTCTAAATGAATGAAATAGAGGCCTTGACCTAATTGGAAATACTGTAAGTCATCTAAAGGAGAAACCTTGATATATCGACCGCTTGCAGTATTGAGTAAACTTAATTGGTACCCGACCATACGGGCAATATTGTTTATCTTATTTAGTTGGTTAAGTACATCAGTCGTGATTTCTTGCCCTGCAAGCTGATCAGATAAACTGTATAGCGGACGAAGGATCTCATACTCCCATAGTGCCGCCTCATTATCAGATAAGCTTTGAAATAGTTGGCTACCTTTGGCTGTTATCTTTGGTATAAAAGCGTTTATTTCCTCTTCTAAGCTGGTTTCAATTTGCTCAACTGGAGACTGATATATTTGGTCACTTAAAGCGACTTTAGACAGCAGAGAAGTATAAGCAGAAGTATCAATGAAGGTTTCGATCAATCTACCTTCAAAGTTTGGGTTTGGCAGGCTTTGATTGTTTAATAAGCCAAAACTACTTTGCGTAAACCCTAATAGCTCGGTGAGTAGAGATTGGTTTACCGCAGCTGGAATGCGATTGAAGATCCAAAATTGTCCTGTTGCACCATGCGGGCCAGTTTCAAGCAAGGCTGTAGTACGTGCGTTAACTGAGCGTAATTGCACTATGTCTTCGCTTTCAAGCGCATTTATAAAGGCCCAATAATAGTTACTTTGCTGGCTGGTATTATCGGCGCTAAAAGCCGGCGTAGCTTGAGTGCCTAAAGCCAATGCATCTGCTTTTAGGAGTATCATAAGCAGTGCTGAAGAGTCTGTTGCTACACGTTCTGTGGAAGGGTGAGGGACCGATAGCAATAAACCTGTATTAGTTTGTTTAGATAAGACAAACAGTCCTCTAATTGCATATTTTCTGGCATCTTGAATATAAATATATTCTCCATCTAGACGCAGTGAAAAGTCTAACTTTAGTAACAGCTCTGTGGCTTTGTTAATGTTGTCTAAATTACGCCTGTCACGGTTTAAAATGCTGATAGCAGCTCTAAAGGTTTGCAAGTTTTGGGTCTGCTGATACTGGCTGATCTCTACTTTATTTTTTTGGTCGGTATACAAGTAACTTTTGTACTCACTGAGCTGTTGGCTGAGATCTTGTATTTCAGCATAACTCTGTAAAGACTTTATTTGGTTGCCAATGAATAGAGAGGGGACAAACATGATCACAAAGCCAATGAAAATAGCGACAAACCCACCGACAACAGAGGTTTGAAACGTTGCTCTAATGATTAATCCAAGGGCATTTTTTTGATAGATTTTTAACGCCAATAAAGTGGATAGCATGTATCCGAAAGCAAATGTATCAGTCACTTTTAATGCAGGGTAATAATTGACAATAAAATAGTTAAGCGCGAGCTTGTAGGCAAAGCCAATATTGAAGAAAAAGAGTAGCAAGCGCGCGCCTTCAAAGTTGGCGTTTTTAAGGCGTGTATATTGAAGAAGTAAAGTCCCGATGATCAAGATCACGGCTGTTTCAATGAAAGAGGTCAGTAGTTTACTTGGCTGCATGAGTTGCAATGCCAGTAATGCAGGTAGCATGATACCGTTAAACTCCCAGCCGTATTTTAAGTTGGCACGAGATGCGATAAATGCGGTGATCACTAAAATAATATAGGCCTTTGGTGCTGCAATTATCGAAGCTGCCACGTCTTCATACATAATGGCTAGATTGGCAATGCTGAAGTTGGTCATCGGCATTAATACATATCGTACTAAAACATAAGTAAAGATAAGCTGTATCAGTGTGACTTTAGTTCCATATAGAAAACCGCCGTTCCACATAACGTTTGCTGTGAGGGCAATGATGACTAACCCTAAGCTATACAGTTGTGTCGAGTAGTCAAACGTGATGTCCCAACTGCCTAGTACATTGGCGACACTAGGCCAAAATAGCGTGTCCATAACCACACGCACTAAAATACTGATCAAGATAATAGCAAAGAACCTGTCTCGACCAAACATCTCAGCATAGCCGAAGCGCTCCATTACAGTTTTGGCAGTAATCCGCATGACGAAGTACACGACGAACGCTTCAATTATGATAACAGCTGCAGAAGTCGGGCTCACAATGAGTAATGGCACAAGGTAACCAGGTACAACCAGACCTGTTAAAGGGAAACCAAAGCGAAGGTTTAAGAAGCACACAACAGCTATACCTACCCAAACAGTGGTGATAACTGATTGGCCTAAACCGCTACCGGTCGGAAAAATACTCAGCATCCAATCCATTAATTAGATGCCTCAGACTCGGTGTTATTTTTTTGCTTTTCACTGTTTTCTGACAGCAAACCAGCTTGATCTTCGTCTTGGTGTATTTGGCTCATCAGTTCAGAGAGGTTAATGAACTCAAATAAAATCCCCCCCACTTCAAAGGGCTCTCCTGCACTACTTTTTTCATCCGATGATTCAATGGTACGTACGTTTAATACAAACTGCTGTTCAGCCAATTTGACGGGGAGATAAATTTCGCCTTTGTGCAAAGTCAAATAGCGCAGCTTTCCTTTGGCATTTTCATGATCTAACTCACTGACCTGACATAGCAAATCGAGCGCTGTCATCTCGAAAATTGGCAGGTGATGCTGTTTCGCTAGCTGTTCAAGCGCATGATTAGTTTGTACTACCTGACCGAATAAATTGAATAGCACCGACGCTGAGCGGATCTGATTGAAAACATGCTCTAAGGTTGTCAGCTTTTGTTCCATTTCGTTAATCGAGAGCTTTATTTGCTGACTCAATGGTTTGGCTAAATTCAAGGTGAGTAAACGAGCAATTGCGTTGCTTTCGGCTTTGCCTTGCGTTTCGAAAACACGATAATGGAATAAAAGCTCCCCTACCTGATTGGCAAATCGATTTACATTTTTAATAAACGCAGCTTCGTTAAATCGTTCATCTGGAGTAATGGTCATCGCCCAGAACCCACGAATATCACCAGCATACATAAGTGGGACTATGTACTGGGATTCGTTTTCTTCAAGTGCTTTAAAGAAAGGGCGCGTAATTTTGACTGTACCAAATGCCTTGATTGCATCTGAATAGGGCGTACGTTCGTAGTCTCTGCGCATCTCATGAATATCAGAAAGATGGCAATTAATGGCCCTAATTTCATATAAACGATGATCTCCCTCAAGGCGAGCAAGCAGAATACTTTTATCTAAAGCCAACTGTTGATTAATCAATTGAATAATGGAGTCCCAAGGAGTGCTTTGATCTGTGAAAGATTTGGGCAGATAACGACCAGACATTTTTTGCCTGATATTATTCATCAGTCGTTTTAGATCGTCCTCCTCAACCCATTTTGCCGATAAAAACACCCAAAATAAGGTAAAAAAGTTAAGTATCACGCCTTCGGCAGCAGGTAAAAATATATGCATACCTGTCATAACAAAATAACAAAGGGCTAGCCAGGTTACGGAAAGGATAGATGCAACCACAATACCTATATTAAAGGCAATTTTTTGATAAAGAACGAGCAGTAAAATGATGCTGACTAACTGAATAGTCAGAGATAGCTTGCTACTGATAAGTGAAATAAACGACCCTTCAATGAGGTTATGGGCAACAAAAGCATGAAGGTAAATTGAGTTTACTTCAGCGGAGAGTTTTGGTGCCCGAATTGGTAAACCAAAACTGTGATTCGTTTGTGATATTAACACTAATTTATCGGTGATTTGCCCAGCTAGTAAGTCTTCACTTTGCACTCGTTTGCTATTAAATTTTGGCAGAGCATGTAAATCTAGTGAAAAGCTGAGTAATGGTGAATGATCTAGGCGACGCTCTGGAAATAGCTCAGCCCATAGGCTGGTACATTGGTTATGTGTTTGGTGATTGATTTGAATCGTATAACCAAGCCATGCTTTTAGGTCTGCAAGGCACAAGTTATTATCTGGACGAGGGTAAAAGACCCTTTCATCTTGTATATGTGTTAATTTCGAGTCTGAAACAACAATAATTGCTTTTGGATTGTGCGCAAGTAAGGAATAGACGAGTTGGTCATGTTCAAAAATAAGTGCATCAGCTTCAATGACAACAACATCACTGTGTTTTTCTGATTGAATTTGGCTAAAGTATTTAAAAATAGGTGCATTAAAGCGCTGCAGTGAACCAGTTAGTTCTGCCAACAGGGTAAAGCCAATCAAACTAATGATCAGCCAAAATGTTTTATGCCTTTGTACAAAGAAAAATTGTTGTTTTATCGACACCAAGCGTTCCTTAAAGGTCAATCAGAATTGACTAAAGGTTAAATTTAATCGAACAGCCTTGTCAGTTGATACTTTTAAAAATGATTTTCCATGTAAATGAGTAGTACGCCACGACCGATCCGTTAATTCAATAGAATCCTGCCAAGAAATTAAAGCAATATCATCTAATTGTAGTTCAGCATTGCCATTTTGGGGAGGTGAATGAATAAACGCGAAACGGATCCCTCTAGGCGGTAAATTCTCCGGGCCCAATACATTTCTGTCATCTGGTAACTCGAAGTCTATGTTAAATGGCTGCCAATCAAACTCCCCACCTTCTAATACCGGTAAAGTTTGCTCTGAGAAAATAAGTGAGTCCTCAGAAGTTAAGATACTTAAATCTAATTCTAATTTGCCTGCATTGATGCCTTTAGCATACCCATAAAGTGTATGTTTATGAAAGACTTTACTAACGTCATCCGCAGGAGTGAGTGGAAAAGCCCTCACCGTTTGCTTAAACGGTACCCTTAGGGAAAAGTTATCAAATTGGTCTCTCGTTAAGCATAATCCTTGATTGCCTCGGTATGCACCTGTCAGACATGGCATTATATCTTCATCAGAATGATCCCAGTGATTTATTTCAAACTGAGTATCGTCATTATCCCAGTCTTCGAAATCACCAAATACTAATAAATCTCTGCCCAATATCAGTGAAGTGACCTTAACATCAGTTGTTATTTGGCTCAAAAAGCTATGGCTAGGTGCCAGCTGGCGCAAATCTATAATATGTTCACCAGGTTCAAGTTCGATAACTTCTTGATTTAATAGCGTCGGGGCAATTTGTTGAGAGAATAAAACGTCAGCATATCCTTGCCTAGGGATCACTGAGACATTACTTGAGAATTCAGCAACACGTTTTATTAAGTAATTACTTAGATCACCAGAGATTAGGCGAGGTTTATATTCTTCGATATAGATAGGGTAGGCCCTTGCTGAGCTCACTTTAGGGGTAGTGTTTTTGTTAACTCGAACTTCAACAGCAAGGCCTAAAACTGTTTCTAATCGGTTTTGATCAAACACAAAATTACCAAGTCCTAATACAGTTGGTACATTATTAAAGACGTCAAAGCCTTGCGCAACGTGAGGGTGGTGGGTCACCATTAAGTCAGGCTTTGATTCGAGCTTAGAAATCAGGTTATAGCGATTCTCAATATAGTCTGTTTGGGCATAAGAATACTCATCACCACCGTGTAATTGTATAACGGTGAAATCACTATTTTCTTTGCTTAACTGCAATGCTTCAGCTAAGGACTTTGAATCAGATAAATCAGCTGCACCACCTTTTTCTTCGTCTGCGACATAGGTCACCGCGTGATCACCACCTCTAATTGAAGTGGCAGAAACTAAACCTAGGGTCGTTCCCTTAACATTTTCAAATACTGGGGCATAAGCGGCAACTTTATTTAGACCCGCACCACTGTGAAGAAGCCCAGCCTCTGATACAAACTTTAGAGAGTCATTTAGCCCATCTAATTGGTAATCGTAAACGTGGTTGTTACCCAGCGCGACATAGTCGATGCCAATTGACTTTAAACCCTCTAACGTTTCAGGTAGAGAGAAAAAAGAAAACTCTTTTGTTGGATGAACACTTACTGGCTGATTGAGCACTGGGGATTCTAAATTTACAGAAGCAAAATCTTGATTTAGAAAGAGTGGCTTTACATGTTGAGTGATTTCAATTGCAGCGGTTGCTGCATTTGATTTATTAATTAAGGCATCTGGTAAATCGGGCACCGAGTTATTCATGGTTGTGATATTTGGATCCATAAAGCGGCGGCCAAACATAGTGTCACCGGCGAAAATCAAACTGATCTCATTTTCTGTTTTTTTAGATAGAACAATTACTTCGCTGTCGTTAGCTTCAGAAATATTGATGGTTGACAAGAGAATATGATAATCGGGATGGATGATCTCAACAGGGTAATTACCTAGAGTTAGTGTATCTAGATGTACTATGCCTTGAGCATTCGTTTGGTATAAGTTTCCTGCAACTTTCACATCTAAGTTAGTGATAGTTGTGTCTGATGAATCTGTTACCTTTAAAGAGAAAGGTATAACAGTTTCAACGACTTTGTCACGTTCATCTGATTCTTCTTGCTGTTGCTCAGAAGGGCCCGTCTCATATGGGTCTTCAACTGAACACGCCGATATGAATATGAGTAGCGAATAAGCTATAAAGAGGTTTACAAATTTTTTTGGGTAGCTAGTTAATGACATTTAAAACTCACATATATCAGACGTTAGTATTATAAAATATTTGTTTAGCTTTATGCAATTGTTAAATTTGTATTTAATATGTGTACTTAGCAATTTATTAAAATAGCTTACATTAAGAATAAGTATAGTGAAACGTTCAATAATGTTTACATTTTTCTAGTCTGACGACTATTCTTAGAGTATCATTTCGCCGTGTCATGTATAGCCCTGTTTGAGGAACGAATGCGTCTTGAAATCCTGTGTGCCGATCGGATAGGAATTGCACAAGAAGTTTTGAATATATTGGTAAATTATCAGGTTGACCTTAAGGGCATTGAGGTCGATTCGGTCAATTGCAAAATGTATGTCAGCTTCCCACCTATCGAGTTTGAACAATTTCAGAAAATAATGCCTGAGATTCGCTTAATTGATGGTGTTGAAGATGTGCGTACTACTGCTTTCTTACCTTCTGAGAGAGAGCATAATGAGCTCAATACTTTGCTTAGTGCGCTCCCTGATGGTGTGATATCCATCGATGCAAAAGGGTGGGTTCGTCATTGTAATGACGCAGCTTGTAAAGATCTCAGTTTGAGCTTAGACGATGTGCTGGGTGAGAATATTAATAACCTTCTAAAAGGATTTAACTTCACACGTTGGCTAGAAGGTAAAGAAGTATTAGGGCAAACCACGCGTGTTGAAGTGGGTGGTGAAGATTATATTGCTGACATCTTACCGATCACTGTGCCGCAAAAACCAGATGGCGATATTCTTGCCGGCGCGGTAATTAATATTAAATCGCAAAGCCGTTTAGGCCAGCAAGTCAGTGCCTTCAGACGATACGGACAAGAAAGCTTTGCAACCATTCACAGTAATAGCACGGCGATGCGCCGTGTTGTGCGAGAAGCGCGCAAGATGTCCCAATTAGACGCACCGATCTTGATTACCGGTGAGACCGGCACAGGTAAAGAGTTGTTGGCTAGAGCATGTCACTACGCATCAAATCGATCAATTAAGCCCTTCATCGCTTTGTCATGTGCTTCTCTACCTGATGATGTTGCAGAGTCAGAATTATTTGGGTACGCAGGCTTTGAAGAGAATGCTGCGCCGAAACGTGGTGTGTTAGAGCAAGCCGATGGTGGCACTGTCTTTTTAGATGAAGTGGGCGAAATGTCGACCCAGTTACAGACAAAGCTGCTTCGCTTCTTGCAAGATGGCACGTTTAGAAAAGTCGGCGATGAAAATGAGGTCAAAGTCAATGTCAGGATCATTGCGGCGACACAGAAAGATCTACCGGCGATGGTTCAAGAAGGCTCTTTCAGAGAGGACTTATACTACCGTATTAATGTATTGACATTGGATATCGCACCGCTTCGAGACAGAAAAGCTGATATCGGGCCACTCACAGAGCACTTTATTCAAAAGTATGCACAGCAAAATGGTCAGCCTGCACCAACACTCGCGCCAGATTGTCTAGTCTTTTTAGAGCAATACCCTTGGCCTGGTAATGTGAGACAGCTTGAAAATGCAGTGTATCGCGCAGTTTCTTTACTGGATGACAAAGAACTTCGTGTTGAGCATATGCAATTGCCAACATTCACCCATGAACTAGGGTATTTGGAATCTGATTTTGAAGGCACCTTAGAGCACGCAGTTAAACGCTTCGAAGCTACTTTATTGAG
Source organism: Pseudoalteromonas sp. BZB3 (assembly GCF_040104455.1). Taxonomy (NCBI): domain Bacteria; kingdom Pseudomonadati; phylum Pseudomonadota; class Gammaproteobacteria; order Alteromonadales; family Pseudoalteromonadaceae; genus Pseudoalteromonas; species Pseudoalteromonas sp. BZB3. The sequence goes on from NZ_JBECOS010000014.1 coordinate 162,514, forward strand.
AAAGCTTTATCCGGCATACCCTAGCTCTAGACAGCTTGCTAAAAGATTAGGGCTGAGCCATACCGCAGTGGCAAATAAATTAAGAGAATACGGTATAAACAGAAAGACCGTAAAAGTTTAGCTTTATCTGGCTAAGTCACTTACTAAGATATGGGACTACTTTTTAGCGCCCATATCTTTAGTCACGCCATCTACTTTGATGTTATCAATTCCTTTTTCATTAAACTTAATCTGAATACTGACGTTATTTTTAACCAAAAAGTAATCAATCTTATTAAGAGAAAGCACATAGTTTCCTTTTACTGGCACCTTAAATTCTTTCTTCTTTAAAGTAATTGTTTGCTCACCAAGTTGCCATTCAAAACTGTCAATAAACCCGGCATTGAACTCTTGCACCCATACTTTTTCATTGTCTTTACTGAGTGTAAGGGCAATAGAATATGATTCAGGCAAACTAGACATGTTGTAGGTCTTTTTACCTATTCTAAATGTTTGTTTTTGCTCATCCCAAGCAAAGCCAAATGCAAAAGTTTTGTCTACGCCTGTTGGGTAAGTGACTTTTCCTTTTCCCTCAAAATCAAAGTTGGCAAAAACACAGGAAGAAAAGAGCAAGCTGGTAAGCACAAAAGGATACAATTTCATATTAAGATTCTTGTGATAATAGTTATCTTTTAAGCCTAGTGGAGCAAATACGGCTTAGCAACAATTTATTGTGAGTAACTAAGCTTATGTTAAACTTTATTTTTTACTTACTGGTTGGACCATAAATGAACCTGTATTTTAGGCTGATACTGCTACTTTTAAAGATTAAAAGAAATTATGAATACAAAGGCTTACTGGATGTTAGCAAAATAGATTTTAAAGTAATGCCTAGTGATTGCGATATTAATATGCACTTGACCAATTCGCGATATCTTGCCTTTATGGACTTAGCTCGAACTTGGATGACAGAAGAGATTGGCCTATTTAAGGTAGTGATGAAGCGTCGCTGGTTTCCAATTGTTAATGCAACGGCCATTACTTATATCCGAGATATTAAACCGCTTGAATCATTTAAAGTCAGTACTCAGTTAGTTGGGTGGGACCATAAATATTTTTACATTGAGCAAAAGTTTACAACGGCGAGAGGCCTTCATGCGATAGCCTATGTAAGAGGGGTGTTTAAAAGCAAACAAGGTATTGTCTCTGTTGAAGATATGCTTGCAGCAGCAAATTACTCGGGTCCAGCCCCTGTATTATCGGAAGAAATAGAACATTGGAAAGCAATGTTAGAGGCGAAGAAAAGCAATAATAAAAAAGGCCACTGATTGTGGCCTTAGGGATCGAGAAAGTAACTGTATTTTTTACTTAGAACTTGTACTTAACACCTAGCATCGCAACAACGGGGTCAAGTTCAACATCTGATGTTAGTGCTTTTGCACCGTTTGCATATACTGTTGCATCAGTGTTGATATCAATTTTTGATACCATACCATGGATACCCCACTTTTCATCAATGTCATAATTGAATCCAGCTTGAAGTGCGATGCCGAAAGAGCTATCAAGCTCAACTTTTACATCATCAGTTTTCAGTGTCGCTTTAAGCGCTGCACTTGGGTCTTCACTGAAGAAAACCGTATAGTTTATGCCTGCACCAACAAATGGGCGAAATTTTGCTGTTGAATCAAGAAAGTGATACTGAGCTAAAAATGTAGGCGGTAGGTGTTTAACCTTAGCGATTTCAGCACCAGCAAGACCACCTGCACCATTAACGGTATGAGAAAATGGGGTCGCTGCAACTAATTCAAATACAATGTTATCAGTGTATTTATAATCAAAAGTAATACCCAGCTGTGTATTTGAATCTGCTACTAATCCAAGTGCTTTATTTTGATCAATAGCTGAAGCTGTGTCGCTAGGGTTAACATTAATTAGACCAACATTAACACTTAATTTTGCTTGTGCTAAAGGAGCTGCTACTAGAAGTGTAGTAAGTAGAGCTGCGCCAAGTTTTTTCATTTTCATCTCCTGATGCCTTTGCAAGGTATGTAATTTTTTTCTTGAAGCCACTATAGGCCAGTCCAGAAAACGAAAGCTGTTCTAGATCAATTTTTATTTCAGGTTATTTCAGAAATTTTTGAAACTTTGATTTAGATTAATTTTTGGGTATCAAAATCAATTTTTACATGCGGCATAGACTTAAAATTGCAAGTAAAGTGACACACGAATGCAATACTGCAACGTTTAAATAACATTCAATCTTTTATGTATAAACGAACGTTATGATTAGTGCAGCTATAGAAAACAAAGCAGACCTTGAAGTCATAGATTTTGTACAAACCTTGGTCAGGGCCAAGTCAATCACCCCCGATGATGCAGGTACTTTAAGTTGGCTGTCTGAGCAACTGAGTCTACTTGGGTTTGACATAGACATTTTTGATGTCAATGGCGTTAAAAATTTAGTTGCCGCAAAACAGTTCGGTCCTGGACCGAGCTTAGGCTTCATTGGTCATGTCGATGTAGTGCCTGCAAATTCTGATGGGTGGAAAGTATGTCCATTTTCAGGTGAAATATTTGAAGGTTGTATTTATGGAAGAGGCGTTGCAGATATGAAAGGTGGTATCGCAGCTATGCTGTCTGCGACCAAAAAAATGCTCAATCAAACATCACCTCAAATAGGTAGCTTATATTGGTTAATTACCTCTGACGAGGAAGGAGAAGCTGAATATGGCAGTAAGGAAATCGCTGCATACCTGGCCAAGAACGACATAGTACTTGATGCATGTCTTGTCGGTGAACCGACCGCAGATAAAATTGCTGGAGATACCATAAAAAATGGGCGTAGAGGCGCGCTATCAGGTCGTATTCATATAAAAGGAAAAGCTGGGCATGTTGCTTACCCTGAAAACAGTGTAAATGCAGCGCATATTAGTGGCAACATAATCAATAGTCTGACCAACATTGTTTGGGAGTTGGATGAATATGGCTCTAAGACGGGGCTGCAGATAACAGGGTTACAGGTGAATAATAGTGTAGACAATATTATTCCGGACAACTGTGAGATTACTTTTAATATCCGTTATAGTCATAACTATGATAGCAAAGCAATTATAAAGCTGGTTGAGCAGGCGTTAGTTGAAAACCAAGCATACATACAGTGTGAGTGGGAAAGGCCCTGTGAGTCTTATTACACTGGGCATAAACAAAATAATTGCTTCTTAGGCTTAGTCGAGCGGGCTATTTATGACACCTGTGGTCAATACCCCAAACTGACCACTGCAGGAGGTACATCGGATGGCCGTTTTTTTTCAAATAGTCATACTCAAGTCATCGAGTGTGGGGTAGCCAACGCAACCATACATCAAGTCAATGAGTGTATCGCAATACCTGATTTAATTCAGGTGAAGCAAATATATTATGCTATTTTAAAAAATTATTTTAACAGCAAATAGTCGTTGTTCTTTGTTGCATTTGTTTACAACTCTTTTTGTCTGAGTGCTGTTCATAATTAGGGAAAGTGAGTAAAATTGTAAGTACATCATTTTCATATTGTTGGACACAACAAGCTTACGTTATCATGCAAGGAAGAATGACAATAAACACAGCTTTAATAAAAACAATGAAAAAAATAACAACTCTGTTGCTATGTTGTTTTTGCTTCTTTTCTACTGTAAGCCACGCAGATGAACATCTTGAAAAAGACGAATTGCTATGGCAGTTTAGCTTAGGCACGTTTTGGGTCGATTCAACCATGACTCAGCTCGTGGGGGCCAATTCTCATTTTAGTGCACCTGGCTTATTGATTGATGCAAAAATCGAATATAAAAACTTTTACTTGAATACCCACTCAGGCGATTTCTACGGTGGTTCAGACTTAGGGTACCAATTAGTCATTGAAGATGGCTGGGGTATCGATGCCATTTTAGGCAGCTACCAGCAACCGTTTAATGAAAGTGGCTATTATGAAAGTGAAGACCAAGTGCCTGAACTCGCTGGTATCAAAGAGAGAGAGCATGACCTTTCTCTAGGATTTGCTTACTACTTCAATCACGGAGAATTTCAAACCGTCACAGAGCTTGTATTTGATGTGTTTGGAGACAGTGATGGCTGGTTATTTCATTTTGATACAACTCGCAACTTCGAACTACGTAACTGGGATGTTTGGTTAAATATAGGTGCAAACTATTACTCATCTGCCTTTATTGATTATTATTACGGTATTGATGCAGATGAAGCGACTGCTTTCAGGCCTGAATATGTAGTAAGTAATACTTCATCACTTTATTTACAGCTACAAGCAGATTACCCAATAGCTGAAAATTGGGTCTTTAGTGCTGGTGCGTCTGGCTTTATTTATTCATCGCATATTGTAGAAAGCCCAATTGTTCACTCCAGACACGCTCGTGTCTTTTTTGCAGGAGTGAAGTATGTATTTTAAGATGATCTCATTTTGTTCGTTGCTTGTGACTTCTATGAGTTATGCACAAACAAAAGATGAAGGACCAACCGAGATCTTAAACGTCATGCCGAGCAAGTGCGTGGCGTTAAATGAAGGGCGAACCTGCTATACTGATGTGAAGTTTGCTGTCACAGCGCCAGATGTTGGTGACTACTGTTTAAGAGAGAGTGGAACGAAGAAGATCCTTCAGTGTTGGGCAAATACTAGGACATTTATGTATACGCTGAATTTTGGCTCAACAGAAAGTATTAGCTATGAGTTAATTTCTAAGCAAAAGAGAGATACCTTGGCTGTCACCACTATCGAAGTAAACTGGGTACATAAGATTAAGTCTAAAAAGCGTCGTTGGAGAATATTTTAAGGAAGACAAACAGTCTTCCTTAAAATTTGGGTGTCCAATAGAAGGACCTAAAGCATTGAAAAAAGCTTTAAGATAGTAACTATTGGCACTGTTCGATCAGTTCGCGTAAATGCTGACCGACATCCTGAGTTTTATTTTGGCCCTGTTCAAGTAAATTTGTTAATTGAGTTTGTAATTCTGAAAGCTCATATTCACTGAGTAAAGTTTTGAGATAATCAACGGTTTCAGCTCCATGCTGAAGAAGTTGACCGATTGTTTCTAAGCTAAGTTCTTGTTCGGTTAAGTTATTGATTGTATCGACTAACCCAGCCAAGTCAGCACTATCTTGTAATGCGCCCTCAACTTCTACCAAAGCACCCATAGGATCAGCATCTAAGCTAGTAGCAACACAGGCTGCGACACTGCCTTTTTCAGCTGATGCTGCAACAGTTTGTAATCCATGCTCACGAATAGTTTCAATTGCAGCCTTTAATTCTTGATTCTCAGATAAGTATTGCTGTTCAATCTGTGCCTTCGAACTTTCGAAAACATCACAGCCAGTTAAAGACACGGTAAAAATGCCTGCAAAAAATAGTGCTTTTTTCATTTATGTTCCTAATAAGCGAATTTCTTACAGTTTACGGATCTGAATGCAATTTTCCATTCAATTGAGTCGTCATACTACGCTTATTTCGATACTGCAGCATAGATATAACATTACTATAACCGTGGATTTGCGTTTGTACCATATTAGTGAAGACAAACAATATACTTTGCCAAGCTTTGCGCACAGCGAGTGTAAAATTAGATTTTAATGTGGTGCTTAATGCCATTAGAAAAACCTCTCGAAAGACATTTACTTGGTGCTTATCTTGAAAAAGCCGGTTTAAATAAGCTCGATTTTTCTCTATATACAACCAAATGCTCTGTTGAGAAGTTAAGTGTTCAGTAAGTGAGCAAATGTATTGTTTATGATCAAAAAGATTAGAGCAAGAAATAAAAGAGGGCAGCTTCTTTTTAACTAATAAATTAAAGTAAGTGAAGAAATGCTCAAAATTATCACAAATATCTTTACTCGAAGAGGTTAACAGCTGAAATTGGTAAGGGGATAAACTCATAGTGAGTGCCTCATAAATATTAGGCACGTCCATTTGCATTAATCTTTATATCATCTAACTTGATGATATCACCTCGTCTAAGCGCTTAATTAAAAGTATAGAGGGCTTTAAAAATTTTGAGTTAAAAATTCAGGAGTTTCTGTTTTTTATTTATAAATAAAGAAATCAGAGTCTATTTATATGCTTTATGGTTGCTTATTTATGGAACACTCCCTATAATACAGCCTGTTTTGCAGTAGTAGTGCTGCACGTTGGCGCGGGATGGAGCAGCCTGGTAGCTCGTCGGGCTCATAACCCGAAGGTCGTCGGTTCAAATCCGGCTCCCGCAACCAATTTTAGATAACATTTATATGTTTTCTTACTCTGGTAGCGCGCATTCATTGTAATGCGCGTTTTGCGTTTATAGCGTTCGTATTTAGCGCTGACGTGACCAAGCTAGGCCTCAGGCCGCACAGTTTTGTATTTAGTGTGACGCCCCGCTTGGTCCGGGGCGTTGTTGTATCTAAAGCTTGCTAAAGATACATGATTACTCTGGGCATTTTGCCCTTTTTTTGTTTGTATGGAGGATATTTGTGTCAAAAATCGAGCTAGAATTAACAGCTATGCTAGAGCCTGCTGTTGAAGCATTGGGATTCGAACTTTTGGGTCTAGAGTTTGTGCAAGCCGGTAGACACTCAACTCTACGTGTTTACATCGAACATGAGAATGGCATCACGGTTGATAACTGTGCTGATGTGAGTCGCCAAGTGAGCGCGATTTTAGATGTTGAAGATCCGATTACAAATGAATACGACCTTGAAGTGTCTTCACCAGGTGTTGATAGACCATTATTTAAGCCTGCTCATTATGAGCAAGTACAAGGTGAAGAATTAAGAGTTCGTACCAAGCTTCCTCAAGATGGAAGAAGAAACTTTAAAGGTGATTTAGTTGCAGTATCTGGTGACATGATCACTCTCAAAATCGATGGGCAAGATCATATGATCATGCTTAGCAATATTGAACGTGCCAACATCATCGCAAAATTTTAATAATTAGAGCGAAGGACAAGGGCAAGCGAGGCATTATTATGGCAAAAGAAATACTTTTAGTAGCAGAAGCCGTTTCGAATGAAAAAGCGGTTCCTAGAGAAAAAATCTTTGAGGCGTTAGAATTTGCATTAGCAACGGCAACAAAGAAAAAACATGAAGGTGAAATTGAAGTACGCGTTTCAATTGACCGTAAAACGGGTGAATACGATACTTTCCGACGTTGGATGGTAGTAAACCCACAAGAAGATGGGTCATTAGAAAATCCATTTTCTGAAATCACTTTAGAAGCTGCAAGTTATGACGACGACAGCATTGAGCTAGGTGATTTTGTTGAAGAACAAATTGAATCAATTAAATTTGACCGTATCACTACGCAAATGGCGAAGCAAGTAATTGTACAGAAAGTACGTGAAGCAGAGCGTGCGCTGGTTGTTGAAGCTTATAAAGACCAGCAAGGTGAGCTTGTTACTGGTGTGGTTAAGAAAGCAACGCGCGATGCAATTGTGATTGATTTAGGTAACAACGCAGAAGCTGTGATTTACCGTGAGGATATGTTACCTCGCGAAAGCTTCCGCCCGGGTGACCGTGTTCGTGGCTTATTATACGAAGTTAAACCAGAAGCACGTGGCGCGCAATTATTTGTAACGCGTTCTAAGCCTGAGATGCTAATGGAATTATTCCGTATCGAAGTGCCTGAAATTGGCGAGGAAATGATTGAACTTCGCGGTGCAGCTCGAGATCCTGGTTCACGTGCTAAAATTGCGGTTAAGTCAAATGATAAGCGCATTGACCCTGTGGGTGCATGTGTGGGTATGCGTGGTGCACGTGTACAAGCTGTTTCGACAGAACTTGGTGGCGAGCGTGTTGATATCGTGCTTTACGATGATAACCCAGCGCAGTTTGTTATCAATGCAATGGCGCCAGCAGAGGTTGCATCAATTGTAATGGATGAAGATTCACGCTCAATGGATATCGCAGTAGAAGCTGATAACCTTGCGCAAGCAATTGGTCGTAACGGTCAAAACATTCGTCTAGCTAGTCAGTTAACAGGCTGGGAACTAAACGTGATGACAGTAGAAGATATGGAAGCGAAGAATGCTGCTGAATCTGATAAACTGATCAACTTATTTACTGAAAACCTAGACATCGATGATGACTTTGCAACTTTGCTTATCAATGAAGGTTTCTCTTCACTTGAAGAAGTTGCTTACGTGCCTGCGGCTGAGTTCTTAGAAATCGATGGTCTTGATGAAGACACAGTTGAAGAGCTGCGTAATCGTGCAAAAGATGCACTAACAACAAGTGCTCTGAAAACTGAGGAAAGTCTTGAAGGCGCAGAGCCTGCAGAAGATTTACTTGCGCTTGAAGGTTTAGAGCGTCACCTTGCATTTGTAATGGCAAGTAAAGGCGTTGTGACACTTGAAGATTTAGCAGAGCAAGGTATTGACGAATTAGTAGAGATTACTGAACTTTCAGAAGAGCAAGCGGGTGAGCTTATTATGGCTGCTCGTAATATCTGTTGGTTTGGTGAAGACGCATAAAATTTATTAACGGAGGTAACACACACTATGGCAGAAGTAAGTATTGAAAAACTGGCCGAAACTATTGATACATCTGTTGATAAACTGTTGCAGCAATTAAGTGATGCTGGGATCAGCAAAAGCAATGGTGATATGGTCACTGAAGCTGAAAAAGCACAATTACTTGATCATTTGAGCAAGCAGCACGGTGGTAAAGGTGCTGAAGGCCCAGAGCGTATGACATTACAGCGTAAAAGCAAAAGCACTTTAAGCGTGAAAGGTTCGACAGGTAAAGAGAAATCTGTACAAGTTGAAGTTCGTAAAAAGCGCACATATGTCAAGAAGAGCGCCGTTGAACAGCAAAAAGAGCAAGAGCGTTTAGCGCAAGAGGAAGCTGCTCGTAAAGAAGCTGAGTTGAAAGCTCAGCAAGAAGCTGAACAAAAGGCGAAAGAAGAAGCAGAGCGTAAAGCAAAAGAGGAAGCTGAGCGCAAAGCTAAAGAAGAGGCAAAGCGTAAAGCTGATGCTGAGCGTAAAGCCAAAGAACAGCAGAGCAAGCAAGTGGATACAGTACAGCAAGAGAAAGATCGTCTAGAGGCTGAAAGATTGCAGAAAGAAGCAGAAGAAGCAGCATTGAAAAAAGCTGAAGAAGAAGCAAAACGTCAAGCAGAAGAAGCACGTCGTTTAGCTGAAGAAAACGAAGCGCGTTGGAAAAAGGAAGAAGAAGAGCGCAAGAAGCGCGAAGAAACAGCAGATCACCACATGACTACATCAACATATGCTCGTGAAGCAGAAGATGAGTCAGATGCGCGTGAAGAAAAGAGTGCACGTCGTAAGAAGAAGAAGAAAGGTCCAGCAAAAGCTGAAGCTCCAGCAAGAGGCCGTAAAGGCAAGCTGAAGGCACCTACTTCTTTACAACATGGTTTCCAAAAGCCAGTTGCAGACGTAAAACAAGAAGTGCGCATCAGTGAAACAATCACAGTTGCAGAGCTTGCATCTCGCATGGCGGTTAAGGGCGTTGAAGTCGTTAAGACCATGATGAAGATGGGTGAAATGGTTACAATTAACCAAGTACTTGACCAAGAAACAGCACAAGTTGTTGCTGAAGAAATGGGTCATAAAGTTGTTCTTGTTAAAGAGAACGAGCTCGAAGAAAAAGTACTAAATGACCGTTGTGAAGGTTCTGCTGAATTACAATCACGTGCGCCAGTTGTAACAGTTATGGGTCACGTTGACCACGGTAAAACGTCAACACTTGATTATATTCGTTCTAAGAATGTGGTATCAGGTGAAGCGGGTGGTATTACACAGCATATCGGTGCTTACCACGTTGAAACTGAAAACGGCATGGTTACTTTCCTAGATACTCCAGGTCACGCAGCGTTTACTTCAATGCGTGCTCGTGGTGCGAAGGCAACTGATATTGTAATCCTAGTTGTTGCAGCTGATGATGGTGTAATGCCACAAACAATCGAAGCGGTTCAACACGCGAAAGCGGCTGAAGTACCACTTATTGTTGCTGTAAACAAAATTGATAAAGAAACAGCAGATCCAGATCGTGTTAAGAACGAACTTTCTCAGCACGATGTAATTCCTGAAGACTGGGGCGGTGACGTACAGTTTGTACACATCTCAGCGAAAACAGGTCAAGGTGTTGATGAACTACTTGAGTCAGTTCTAATGCAAGCTGAAATTCTTGAGCTAACAGCAGTGCATGATGGTATGGCGTCAGGTGTTGTCATTGAATCTCGCCTAGATAAAGGCCGTGGTCCTGTTGCTTCTGTACTAGTTCAGTCAGGTACGCTTAAGCAAGGTGATATTGTACTTTGTGGTCTTGAGTACGGCCGTGTTCGTGCAATGAAAGACGAAGATGGTAAAGACATTAAGCAAGCAGGTCCTTCAATTCCAGTTGAGATCTTAGGTCTTTCAGGTGTGCCAGCTGCAGGTGATGAAGCGACTGTTGTTAAAGACGAACGTAAAGCCCGTGAAGTAGCACTTTATCGTCAAGGTAAATTCCGCGATGTTAAACTTGCTCGTCAACAGAAAGCGAAGCTTGAGAATATGTTCTCTAACATGACAGAGGGCGATGTGTCTGAAGTTAATGTGGTACTTAAAGCGGACGTTCAAGGTTCAGTTGAAGCGATTTCAGATGCACTAGTGAAGCTATCAACAGATGAAGTTAAAGTGAAGATTGTTGGTACTGGTGTTGGTGGTATCACTGAAACTGATGCAACACTTGCTGCAGCATCTAACGCGATTGTTGTAGGCTTTAACGTACGTGCTGATGCTTCTGCTCGTAAAGTGATTGAAGCTGAAAGCCTAGATTTACGTTATTACAGTGTAATCTACCACTTAATCGACGAAGTTAAGCAAGCAATGTCTGGTATGCTAGCGCCTGAATTTAAGCAAGAAATCATTGGTCTTGCTGAAGTGCGCGATGTGTTTAAGTCACCTAAAATTGGCGCAATTGCCGGTTGTATGGTTACTGAAGGTGTTGTTAAACGTAACAATCCAATTCGCGTACTTCGTGATAACGTTGTTATTTACGAAGGTGAGCTTGAATCACTACGTCGCTTCAAAGATGACGTAAATGAAGTTCGTAACGGTATGGAATGTGGTATCGGTGTTAAGAATTACAACGATGTACGCGTAGGCGACCAAATCGAAGTATTTGAGGTTGTAGAGATCCAGCGTACCCTGTAATCCACTGCTATACTGATTTATAAAAATGGGGGCATTTATATGCCCCCATTCGTCTATTAGATATATGAATAAAACTATTACTAAAATCAATGGTTTAAATTACAAGTAGGTGATAATGAGAGAATTTTCTCGTACTGACAGAGTTGCACAGCAAATTCAAAAAGAAATCGCTGTGATCTTACAAAGAGAAATTAAAGATCCGCGTTTAGGTTTTGTCACGGTTTCTGCCGTTGAAGTTTCAAGAGATCTTTCATACGCAAAAATTTTTGTGACTGTGTTAAACACCAGTGATGAAGACAAAACCAAACAGAGCGTACAAATACTGAATGATGCAACGGGTTATATTCGTTCTATTTTAGGCAAACGTATTCGCGCTCGCATTATGCCTGAGCTGAGATTTGTTGTTGATACATCTCTTCTTGAAGGTATGCGTATTTCTAACTTAGTTGACTCTGTGATCCGTGAAGACAATGCAAAACGCGGCCCAGAGGAAGAAAGTGAAGAGTAATCAGCATGGCGAGACGAACTAAAGGTCGCCCTGTTGATGGCATTTTACTTCTTCATAAGCCAGAAGGCATTTCTTCAAATAAAGCACTTCAACGCGCGAAAGGTATTTATTTCGCTCAAAAAGCAGGTCACACAGGGGCGCTAGACCCCCTTGCGACAGGCATGCTACCAATTTGTTTTGGTGAAGCGACTAAGTTCAGCCAGTTTTTACTTGATACTGATAAAACATATGTCGTAAGAGCAAAGCTCGGTGAACGTACCACTACCTCAGACTCTGACGGTGAAGTAGTCGAAACCCGTCCAGTTGCAGTGACGCAAGAAATGCTTGAAGAGCAAGTAGCTAGCTTTTTAGGTGAATCAGATCAGTATCCTTCGATGTACTCAGCGCTGAAATACGAAGGTAAGCCTTTGTATTTTTATGCAAGGCAAGGTATCGAAGTGCCACGCAAATGCCGCAAGATAAATGTGTTCAGTTTAACACTAGACGAATATGATGCTGAAAATGAAGAAATTCAAATGACAGCGCATGTGTCTAAAGGCACTTATATTCGTACGATTGTTGACGACCTAGGTGAAAAGCTTGGTTGTGGCGCACATGTGATTATGCTTCATCGTTCAAAAGTGGGGCATTATCCAAGTGATAAGATGCTGACACTAGAGCAAATTGAAGAGAAACTTAATCAGGCGAAAGAAGAAGATTTACCTGCAAGTACGTATCTTGACGAATTGCTGTTACCTATGGATACTGCTCTCGTTGATTTACCTTATGTTGAAATTGATGAAACACAAGGCATTGCATTTGGCCATGGTCAAACGGTAAGTTGTGGTGAGTTGCCTGACGGTCCAATTAAAGTTGTTGCCAATGGGCAATTTGCCGGTGTAGGTGAGCGTAATGATCAAGGCTTACTCAAAGCAAAACGCGCACTTTCAAGCCAGCAAGATTAAATACTAGAGTTTAGGTGCGAATGTTGATAAACTACGCGCCGCTTCCCGCTTTGGCTGAATTAGTGATCGGCTAAAGCACAATTTAAATTTATTTTGGAGTTATTATGTCACTAAGCAACCAAGAAAAAGCAGAAATCGTAGCAAAATTCGCACGTGCAGAAGGCGACACTGGTTCACCAGAAGTACAAGTTGCACTTCTAACTGCTGACATCAACAAGCTACAAGGTCACTTCGCTAACCACAAGCATGATTTCCACTCACGTCGTGGTCTTCTACGTAAAGTTAGCCAACGTCGTAACCTTCTAGACTACCTAAAAGGTAAGAACGTTGAGCGTTATTCTGCACTAATCAAAGAGCTTGGCCTACGTCGCTAATCTTTTTGTTTATGTTGGCTTTTTAGCCAATGATAAAAAAGGGGCCTAATCGCCCCTTTTTTTGTGGGTATTCTACAAGTATACTTACAAGCACTTGGCAATTATGTCGAGTGAACGCCGACGCGTTAGCCAATTGTAGTACTTAAGCGGATTTATTTAGTCTGCTTAAGACTGTAATTGGTGATTGTTGGCGTTTTATTTTGTTTTAAATAAGGAAAATATTGTGCAAGCAATTATTAAAGAATTTCAACTAGGTCAACATACAGTGACTCTAGAAACAGGTGCTATTGCACGTCAAGCTGACGGTGCGGTACTAGCTAGCATCGGTGACACTTCAGTTTTAGTAACAGTTGTTGGTAAGCGTGATGCGGCACCAGGTCAAGACTTTTTCCCACTAACAGTAAACTACCAAGAGCGTATGTACGCTGCTGGTCGTATTCCAGGTGGTTTCTTAAAGCGTGAAGGTCGTCCAAACGACGGTGAAACATTGATCGCGCGTCTAATTGACCGTCCAATTCGTCCACTTTTCCCAGATGGTTTCGTAAATGAAGTACAAGTTATCGCAACAGTTGTTTCTGTAAACCCTGACATCCAGCCTGATATGGTTGCGATGATTGGTACATCAGCGGCACTTGCTATTTCTGGTATTCCATTCAACGGTCCACTAGGTGCGGTTCGTGTAGGTTACACCGATGGTCAATACGTACTTAACCCAACACTGACTGAGCTTGAATCAAGCAAGCTAGACCTAGTTGTTGCTGGTACTGAAAACGCAGTATTAATGGTTGAATCAGAAGCCGAAGTTCTGACTGAAGAAGAAATGCTAGGTGCAGTTGTTTATGGTCATGAACAAGCACAGGCTATTATCAAAGCTGTTGAAGAATTCAAAGCTGAAGCGGGTAAACCAGCTTGGGATTGGACAGCACCAGAAAAGAACGTAACACTTGCTGATAAAATCGCTGCAATCGCAGAAGAGAAAGTAGGCGCTGCTTACTTAATCACTGATAAAGTAGCTCGTAAAGAAGCGATTTCTGCAGCTAAAGCAGAAGTTATTGAAAAACTAACTGCTGAGCTTGCTGAAGATGAGTCTTTGGATGAGCAAGAAGTTGGCAAACTGTTCGGTTCTCTAGAGAAGAAAACAGTTCGTGGTCGAATCATTGCAGGTGAAAAGCGTATCGATGGTCGTGAACCGGATATGGTTCGTGCACTAGACGTAATGACGGGTGTACTTCCTCGTACACACGGTTCTGCTATCTTCACTCGTGGTGAAACTCAGGCGTTAGTAACTGCTACTTTAGGTACTGAGCGTGATTCACAGCTAATTGATGACCTGACTGGTACTCAAAAGCACCACTTCATGTTGCACTACAACTTCCCTCCATTCTGTGTAGGTGAAACTGGTTTTGTAGGTTCGCCTAAGCGTCGTGAAATTGGTCACGGTAACTTAGCCAAGCGTGGTGTTGCTGCGGTTCTTCCTACACTTGAAGAATTCCCATACTCAATTCGTGTCGTATCAGAAATCACTGAATCAAACGGTTCATCTTCAATGGCTTCTGTATGTGGTACGTCACTTGCGCTTATGAACGCGGGTGTACCAGTTAAAGCATCTGTTGCGGGTATCGCAATGGGTCTAGTTAAAGAAGGCGACGACTTTGTTGTTCTTTCTGACATCTTAGGTGATGAAGATCACTTAGGTGACATGGACTTTAAAGTAGCTGGTACTAACGCGGGTGTTACTGCACTTCAAATGGATATCAAGATTGAAGGTATCACAAAAGAAATCATGCAGATCGCACTTAAGCAAGCTAAAGCGGCTCGTTTACACATTCTAGGCGTGATGGACCAAGCAATTGCGGCACCTTCAGAAGAGCTTTCTGAATTTGCACCGCGTATCTACACAATGAATATTCCACCGAAGAAAATCGCAGATGTGATCGGTAAAGGTGGTGCAACAATTCGTCAGCTTACTGAAGAAACTGGCACAACGATCGAAATCGAAGATGACGGTACAGTTAAGATTGCTGCAACAGATGGTCAAAGTGCGAAAAATGCAATTGCGCGTGTAGAAGCGTTAACGGCTGAGCTTGAAGTTGGCACGCTTTACACAGGTAAAGTTGTACGTATCGTTGACTTTGGTGCATTCGTAAACGTACTGCCAGGTAAAGATGGTCTAGTACACATTTCTCAGATCAGTGAAGAGCGTGTAAATAACGTGTCTGATCACCTAACTGTAGGTCAAGAAGTAAAAGTTAAAGTACTTGAAGTTGACCGTCAGGGCCGTGTACGTCTGAGCATCAAAGAAGCTGTTGAGAAAAAAGCAGACGCTGAGCAAGAAAAGCCAGCTGAATAATCTGTTTTCTCTCATGTAACAATGAAAAGGGGCTGTTAGGCCCCTTTTTTTATGTTTTAATGGCACTTATCGCTATTACGAGTGTCAGCATATAAAGATGGTTCAAGTTTGCTGATATCACATAAAGGAAGCCAATGAAGTTTAAATCATTTCTACTCGCATCAGTGGTTGCGATGACCTTAGCGGGTTGTCAAACAACCTCAGAGAAACAAACGGCTAAGTCGGTGGCTAATGTGCCTTTAGGTGTCCCGTTAGCGGCAAATTATAGAAATGAAATTGAAATTGCTCGTTATTCGGAGCTGTTGCTCTCTCCTGAAATTAATAATGCTCAAAAAGCAGAGTTGTTTCTGAGAAGAGGTCGACTCTATGACAGCGTTGGTTTATCAACCTTGGCGCGTATTGATTTTAATCGTGCAGTGCAGCTAAAGCCTGATCTAGCTTCTGTATATAATTTTTTAGGCATCCACCATACACTTGCTCAAGATTTCGGTAAGGCGTATGAAATGTTTGATGCAGTTTTAGAACTAGATGAAGATCACCAATATGCTTATCTTAATCGTGGTATAGCGCTTTATTATGGTGGTAGGCCAGAGCTTTCTAGCCAAGATTTAGAAGCATTTTTAGCACGCTCTCCAACTGATGCTTATCGTGTTATGTGGGTATATTTAGCGCAAGCAAAAGTAGATTCCAATGCAGCTTATGAGCAACTGAAGGCCAATAGCCAAGCACTTAACCCTGATGAGTGGTCTACACAACTTGTACAGCTTTACTTAGGTCAGCTAACCGAAACTCAGTTTTTAGCCCAGATCACAGAGGGTGTAGCAGGGCAGCAGCAATATGCTGAGCGACTCTGTGAAGCATATTTTTACTTAGCAAAGCTATATCAAGCAAGAGGCAAAGAGGCTGTCGCGGTTGACTTCTTTAAACTTGCGCTGGCTACAAATGTATTCGAATTTGTTGAGCATAAATATGCTCGATTGGAACTAGAGCTGTTTGCCGGTGTTAAAGCTGGCTAAGTATTTTTGGTCTTGCTTCTTTCTTGTGGTGATTAACAGCAGTGTTGATCACCCAAGGCTTGCGGATAAACTTTCACAATCTGATTTTTTAGAGCGCTTTCCTCAAGCGTATTATTTTGTCGATATAAACCCATTCTACTTACCCGCCACTACCCTAGAAAAACTTCGCCTCTTAGATGAGCCTGAAGTGAATTTAGCTTGGCTATTCCATTTGGTTCGAGAGGACGAGTTTCATAAAACAAGATTTCTCTGGCAGGCTTTGCCAACCAACATTCCCGAAACAAGATTGAATGAATTGGTTGATCTACTCGTTTTAAAGCAGCGCTGGGAAGAATTAACGACGTTGTCAAAGCGCCTTAAGCCAACTGAGCGGTTAGAGACAGTATTAGATGTTCAGCAAGGCATCGCACCTGACAAATTGAATGAGGCCCAATTAGAAGGGCTATCTATCGCATTGTTACCTGAACAAGTCGCTTTTAATACAGAGTGTAAAAATAATGTATTGTTATTAGCCGATCGCTTTTCTGCATATCAACATTTAAATGTATTACGAAACAAGTACTTGCTAAAGCCAGAGCCAGAGCAAAATAGCTTTTGTTTGAGCGAGGTTTATTATGCTGGCAATGCACTTCAGTGCGAAGAGGGTTTTAAGGGGTTTGCAATTTGTAACATGATGCGAGATTTGCCTCAATCGGACTACTTAATTGTCATGACAAAAAATGGGCTTGCAAATGTAAGAGGAACACAGATGACGCTCACTCTAAGAAGTGATTACGACGTTCTGGTTCATGAATTAATGCACTTCAGTGGTTTTGAAGATGAGTATGCGATTTATGGCCAAAAAGCGCACTGGTTGTGTAATTCAAAAGGATTAAAAGCGCCAAACTTGTTTGTTGGTTCAGCTGAAAATGCGCCTCAGAGTTGGGTAAAATCAGAGACCTGTCAAAATGGTAAACTTGACGCTTTTAAACCTGCGCTCAAATGGAGCAAGATGCAATTTCAAGAGCTGCCACTTTCGGAACAATATAGACAGCTTTGGCAAAAAAAAGTACAACAAGATTGGTTGATCGAGCAGCAAAAGCTGGCAAATAATGCACAAACTATTATTAACTAAGCTGTCTGCTTATATCTAATTTTATAATTTAATCTGAATTGTTTGTTAATTTCGTCTAGAATTTAACCGGCTAGAACCTAAAACTATAGACAACTCAAACACTAATAAAGTATAAATTGTAACAGTTTTGCATGGAGAAAATGCACAATTAGATGCATAACTATCCATGGCTATCAGTGTTTAGTTGCACTGTTTATCTCTGTGACAGCACAATAAAAAAGGTTAATTATATGACTTTGCTTTGGATACCTTTGCTATCCTTCTTTGGCAGTATTATTTCATCTTTAACAGGCAAGTTAACGCGTAACCAAACTACCGCTTTAACACTCGTAATGCCTGCTATTGCCTTAATACTGGTCATTAACTCTGCGGCAGATGTTTTTGCGGGTGAAGTACTGCGTGAAAGCATCAATTGGGTGCCTGCACTTGGTCTAGAGTTATCATTCCGACTTGACGGGCTCTCACTGCTATTTATTTTTATGATCTTAGGTATTGGCATGTTGGTTATCTTTTATGCCCGTTATTACCTGAGTGAAAAAGATTCTATGCCGAAATTATTCGCTTACCTGATGCTATTTATGACGGCGATGTTAGGTATTGTAACGGCGAATAACGTGCTTCAACTCTGGCTATTCTGGGAGCTTACCAGTATTAGCTCATTCTTATTGATTAGCTATTGGTGGGATAAGTCAGAAGCACGTAAAGGTGCGCGTATGGCTTTAACTATCACTGGCGGTGGTGGTCTTGCCTTACTTGCCGGTTTGTTAATGTTGGGTCATATTGTTGGTAGCTATGATATCGATGTCATATTAGCAAGCCGTGAACTTATTCAAGCACATGACTTATATGAAGCTACGCTAGTATTGGTATTATTAGGTGCATTTACCAAGTCTGCACAATTCCCATTCCACTTCTGGTTGCCACATGCGATGGCAGCACCAACACCTGTAAGTGCTTACTTACATAGTGCAACTATGGTAAAAGCGGGTATTTTCTTACTTGCACGTTTTTATCCAGCGCTGGCAGGTACTGAGCTTTGGTTTATTTTAGTTGGTCTTACAGGCCTAGCGACTTTGCTATTTGCTGCTTATGTTGCGCTGTTCAAACATGACCTAAAAGGTCTATTAGCTTACTCTACAATTAGTCACCTAGGTTTGATTACTTTATTGTTTGGTTTAGATACTGAGCTTGCAACCGTGGCGGCAATTTTCCACATCATTAACCATGCGACTTTTAAAGCGTCTTTATTTATGGCCGCAGGTATTATTGATCATGAATCGGGTACGCGCGATATGCGTAAGCTCAATGGCATGTGGCGATTTATGCCTTATACCGCAACACTTGCTATGGTTGCTGCCGCTTCTATGGCGGGTGTACCGTTACTGAATGGTTTCTTATCAAAAGAAATGTTCTTTGCAGAAACCCTGCATCAACAGCTATTAGGTTCAATGTCTTGGTTGGTACCTGTGCTTGCAACCATTGCTGCTGCTTTCTCAGTGGCTTATTCAGCACGATTTATTCATGATGTTTTCTTTAACGGCGATCCGGTTGATTTACCAAAAGAGCCTCATGAAGCACCACGATACATGCGCATTCCAATCGAGATACTTGTAGCCCTATGTTTGATTGTGGGAATGTTCCCGAATTTCATTGTTCATGAAATTATTTATACGGCTGCAGATGCAGTGCTTGCAGGGCAAGTGCCTGAGTATAAGATCTCTTTATGGCACGGCTTTAATTTACCATTGCTTATGAGTGCGCTGGCCGTTGCCGGTGGTATTTTAATTTATACGCAGCGCAAGTATTTATTCCAATTCCAAGCATCACTGCCGCCAATGACGGGTAAAAAGATGTTTGATGGCTCAGTGTCTAAATTAGTGAAATGGAGCCAAAACAAAATTGCTGCCGTTGAAAATGGTTCATTGCAACGTTATTTAATGCTGATGTTTGTGATTGTTTTGCTGGCAGCGGGTTGGCCATTGTTTGAAATGGCGCAATTGGCGGGTGACAACCCTCTGACACCGGTAGACGTGCACAATGGTATTGGTGCAGGTTTGTTAATGATAGCTGCAATCGCGACAGTAATTTGGCATCGTCAGCGCATGATTTCTCTACTTATGCTATCAGTTGTGGGCTTAATGGTATCTATTGCCTTTACACGCTTCTCAGCCCCTGATTTAGCATTAACCCAACTAACCGTAGAAGTAGTGACCATTATATTACTTATGTTGGCGCTATTTTTCTTACCGCAAAAGTCTCCTAAAGCTTCAAGTTCGGTGCGTGTTTTACGTGATTTAGGCATAGCCTCTACAATTGGTATCGTCGTTGGCAGTATTTGCTATGCGTTAATTACTCGCCCACTGACAAGTATTTCTGATTTCTTCCTAGCGAATGCGAAAACAGGCGGTGGTGGTACTAACGTGGTTAACGTGATATTGGTTGATTTCCGTGGTTTTGATACGCTCGGAGAGATTTGTGTACTCGGTATTGCTGCTTTGGGTATCTACAAACTATTAGTAAACTTGCCTCTGTTTATGCCGGGTTCTGATAGTGAAGGGCGTCCTTGGGCGAAAGAGCGCTATCCGTTGTTGCTTGCAAGTATCTCACAAAGTCTACTGCCTCTGGCGCTATTAGTGTCTTTCTATATTTTCCTTCGCGGCCATAACTTACCAGGTGGCGGCTTCATTGCAGGTCTTATCACTGCGATTGCCTTTATTCTGCAGTACATTGCGCATGGTTCGAACTGGATAGCAGAGCGTTTAACCATCAACTACCGTAAAATTATTGCATCGGGTATCGCAATTGCTTTAGCAACAGGCGTAGGCAGTTGGTTATTTGGCCGTCCGTTCTTGAAAACATGGTTTGATTACTTTGACTTACCTGTAATTGGTCAGATTGAGCTTGCCAGTGCCCTTATATTCGATCTAGGGGTATATATCACTGTTGTGGGTGCAACTCTGATGATCTTAGCAAGCCTAGGTAAATTAACTGCCAATGCACCGAAAGAAGAGGTAAACATTTAATGGAAATATTATATGCATCTTGCGTCGGCCTTTTAGTCGCGTGTGGCGTGTTTTTGATTTTGCGCTCAAGAACCTTTCCCGTGGTATTAGGCCTAACTATGTTGTCTTACGCAGTGAATTTATTTTTATTCGCATCGGGACGTTTAACGTTAAATAAAGCCGCTGTACTTGGATATAGCTCAGATTACGCAGATCCTTTACCTCAAGCTTTAGTGTTAACTGCGATTGTAATTGGCTTCGCGATGACCGCGTTTGTGGTGATCTTAGCAATCCGCGGGCGTGCAGATTTAGGCAATGACCATGTAAATGGTCAAGTTCCGACTAATAATAACAAGGGCAAAGCATGATCCAACACTTAACTTCTCTGCCTGTATTACTTCCTATGTTGGCAGGGGTTATTTTATTAATGCCACCTTGTGGTAAGAATAAGCAGATACGTCGCTTTTCTTCAGTGGCGCTCAGTTTCATTACCTTGCTAGCATCGGTGCTACTGTTGTTACAAGTAAAGGAAATGGGTAGCACAACCTATGTGATAGGTGATTGGCAGGCACCATTCGGCATTGTGTTGTTTGCTGATCCGCTTTCGACTTTACTGGTTTCTCTTACTTCTTTGCTTGGACTGACTTGTGCATTGTATGCGTGTGCAGGCGATGACGAGAAGGGCAGTTTTTATCATCCTTTATTGCATTTCTTAGTGTTGGGTGTAAATGGCGCATTCTTAACGGGCGATGCGTTTAACCTTTTTGTTTTCTTTGAAGTGTTACTGATTGCCTCTTATTCATTGTTAATGCATGGCGGCGATAAGCATAATACTCGAGCAGCGTTACAATACGTGATAATGAACTTGGTGGGCTCTGCCATTTTCTTAATTGCTCTAGGCATTTTATATGGCGTACTTGGCACATTAAACATGGCTGATATGGCTAACAAGATCACAGACTTACAGGGTGATGATGTTTACCTTGCAAAAATTGGTGGCTTGTTACTACTTGTTGTATTTGCACTAAAAGGCGCGCTTTTACCGCTTCATTTATGGTTGCCTAACACATATGCGACGGCTATGCCGGTCGTTGCAGCGCTGTTTGCAATCATGACTAAGGTGGGTGTTTACTCGATGATGCGAGTTTACACGCTGATTTTTGGTGATGAAGCCGGTGAGTTAAGCCATATGGCCCAAAGTTGGCTTTGGTGGTTAGCCTTGGCAACTATTGTAATGGGCGCGATTGGTGTTCTGGCGAGTAAAGACATGCGCAAGCTTGTGGCTAATTTAGTGATAGTATCTGTGGGTACGCTGGTTGCGCTTGTTGCTGTGCAAACAGAAGAGGCCAGTGCTGCAGCTATTTTTTATTTAGTTCATTCTACACTTGTTACCGCTGCATTATTCTTACTTGCCGATATGATAGGGATTCAACGAGGTAAAGTCGCTGATCGTATTACTATTGGTCGACCTGTTACCCAGCCTATTTTGCTTGGCGGTGCATTTGCTATCGCTGCAATCACCGTAATTGGCATGCCACCACTTTCAGGCTTTATTGGTAAAGTTTGGTTATTGAAGGCGACGTTTGAGAGCGAATATGGTGGCATTTTCTGGACACTCTATTTGCTGGCGAGTCTGGCTTTATTGGTTGGTATATCAAAAGCCGGTAGCACGGTTTTTTGGCATCACCAAAGCAAAGGGCAAGACAATGCTGAACCTGTTAAGGCACACAAATATCAAGTGTCTGCGTTATTAATTGTCTTACTTGGTTCTCCACTGATGGTTATTTTTGCTGGCAATATGTCAGAGTATGCCATTGAAGCCGCAAAACAACTGCATGACTTCTCAGCGAATATCTCTGTGGTACTTGGGGAGGCGAAATAATGCGTACAGAAGCAAGATTTAAGTGGCTACCAACGCCATTTAGAAGTTTATTACTATTTAGTGTTTGGCTGTTACTAAATAACAGTATTTCGCCTGGGCATCTGATTTTAGGTGCAATTTTAGCGACAGTGATCCCATTGGCTACTAATCCATTTAGGACGAAACAGCCACTGATCTTACATCCCGGGCTGGCATTAAAACACCTGTTGTTAGTGTTGTACGATATCATTACCGCAAATATTCAAGTTGCGCTTTTGATACTCGGGCCGACAAAGAAGCTTAATCCGGGCTTTGTTAAGGTCCCACTAGATCTTGACCAGGCCATGCCGATTACGATTCTTGCCAGCACAGTATCACTGACACCAGGCACGGTTAGTGCTGAGGTTTACCCTTGGAAAGAGACATTAAAAGAAGGTGAAGAGCCTGAGCAGCGTTATTTACTCATTCATGTGCTTAACCTAAAAGATGAGAAAGAGTTGATTAACACTATAAAACAACGTTACGAAGCACCGTTAAAGGAGATCTTTGAATGTTAGAGACAGTTATCCTGATTGTATTTGCGATGATTGGCGTTTCGTTACTGTTGAATCTGTGGCGATTAGTGAAAGGCCCGTCTGTGCCAGATAGGATCTTGGCTTTAGATACAATGTACATTAATAGTATTGCTCTGATTATTTTATATGGTCTGAGCATGGGCACTGAGCTTTACTTTGAGGCAGCGCTGTTAATTGCAATGTTAGGCTTTGTAAGTACTGTTGCTGTATGTAAGTATTTACTACGTGGCGATATAATAGAGTAGGTGAACGATGGCTGAGTGGATTATTTCTATATTACTTTTGATTGGTGGCTCATTCGTATTAGTGGGGTCAATTGGCCTTGTGAAAATGCCAGACTTCTTCATGCGTTTACATGGTCCGACAAAAGCAACAACACTGGGTATGGCTTGTTTGCTAACTGCGGCAATGGTGTTTTTCAGTCAATCTGAAGCGGGGATCAGTGTTAAAGAGATCTTGATTTCGATTTTCTTACTATTAACAGCACCAATTAGTGGTTATATGCTCATTAAGTCGGCAATACACCACAAGCTTGATAGTATCGAGCGCACAAAAGGTAAAGATAACATTGAGGACGATGTTTGATTTATCTGACTTTCTAACCTTTTGAACGAGTCATTTTAAATGGCTCTTTCAGTTGGATAAAGCTTAAAAAATGAGACAAGCGCGCTAAGAAAAGACTTAGCGGCTTGCTCATTGGGCTAGTAAACGTTTCTATAATGCAGGTTGGATCTCTACTTCTTGACCTTGAGCAAGGGTTTCAGCACCCCTTATCGCAATTCTGTCACCTACTTTTAAGGCGCCTTTGTCTTTTGCTTTAATTGCCACTTACTCGCCTTGGCCTTTACCAACAATCACTGCTACATGCTCTGCGGTATTATCCTCTTTAATTTTTACGATATGCACACCTTGTTGCCTAAGTATTAGAGCGTCTCTATTAACGATTAGTTCCTCAGTATTTGAGCTTAAAGGTACCACGACATCGACTAATAGCCCGGAAGCCCAGCTTTGTGCGTGATTTGCTAAAAGGTCTGCACGAACTTCAAAGGATTGCGCTCTTGGATCAGTTGCTGGGATCACAGCGGTTACAGTTGCAAGTGCCTGTTGTGGTTCATCTAGTTGACCCGCGCTTAACTGTAATTCATTGCCTAAACTTAAGTATTTTAAATACTTAACTGGTAAATACAAACGCACTTCAAGGTTGTTTATGTCAATTAAACTGACAAGCGGCTGAGCACGGTTTATTTCGCTACCAGCAAGTTCATACCTTTCGCTCACTACACCACTAAATGGCGCTTTCAGTACAGCTCGGTTTAATTGGTCTTCAATGACTTTCAGTTCAATTTCAGCCATAATATGGCATTACACGCTTTTTAACTCGTGAAGCAATTTCGGCTTCCATAAATTGGATATTTCCACCCGGAGGTGTCAGCAAGGTATAAAAGAAACCATCGGTAGGAGCACGAGGCATAAAATCTGTTTGAGGCAATAAAGCATAGGTAATAAATACAGAGCCACCTAACAAAGAGACAATCCAACTAAGTTGTTTAACTCTGTTATTGGTTAACTTAACCACAAAATGAGTGACTTTATGCCAATAGGCTTGATATGGGTCAGATTTAATCTTTGTATCCGGCCAAAGCTTATTTGCGACAGGAATAAGCGTCATGGCACAGATAAGTGATGAGATAACAACGATAGATAAGGTCAAAGCGAGATCTGAAAATAGCTGACCTTCAATACCCGCCATAAACATGATAGGTAAAAAATAGCGACACTGGTTGCAGTGGAAGCAAATAAAGCCCCCCAACTTGCGTGGCTCCTTTCAAAGTTGCTTTGCTTGCAGCCATACCCGAGGCAGTGAGTCTAGCTATGTTTTCTTGCACGATAATTGCGGCATCAAGCACTAAGCCCACGGCAAATGCCAGACCTGCTAATGACACAACATTCAAACTTCGCTCAAACAGATTAAGTGCTAAGAATGCAACCATCAGTGAAACAGGGATGGTTGCTGCGATGATCAGGGTGGGTTTTAGGCCTCTAAAAAATAGCCAGAGAATACCGCAAGCCAGTAATACCCCTAACCCTAAATTGCCTTTTACTAGCTGTAATGCATTTCTGATATGTACCGATGAATCGAAGCTGAGTTCAATGGCAAGGCCCGCTTCTTTTAAAGCGCCTACATTTAGCTCTTTAATGGCATGGTTTATTTCGTCTAATACAGCAACAGTATTGGCGTCATTTGCTCTTGAAATTGTGATGTAATAAGCTGGTTTACCATTTCTTGATGTCATAGAGCGGCGATCAGTCACTGTATCTTCGACACTGGCGATATCGCCTAAATAAATGGGACGTTCACCCACATAGCCCACTCGTAGTTCAGCTAAGTTATCGACATTGTATTTCCCGGTGAATCTTACAGTGTATTGTCGACGCCCTACATCAGCCAAGCCGCCAGAGCTATCATTGGCTGTCGATAACGTACGACGAATTTGCGCAAGGCTAATACCAAATGCCGCTGCTTTTTGCGGATCGAATGTTACACGCAGTTCTCGAGGTCGTTCACTGTTCATATTGACACGAGAAATCCCAGGGATCCGCGCAAGCCTAGGTTCAATAATGTCTTCAATTTGCTTTTGATATTGCGCCATATCAAGTTGCTCAGAGTCAAAGCTTAAAGGCACAACTAATAAACTTGCTGCTGTTGGACCTCCTGAGCCAGGACCACCATTTCCTCCGGCAGTAACCACAGGGTCCATCGCATCTAAAGGAAGAGGGGGGCTTGGTTTAAACTTGTTAGAACATCCAACATGGCTTGTTGCATATCAGCACCAACAGCAAAAGTCAGATTTATAGCGCCGCCACCTTGGTTGATATTGGTATTTACCTCGAGTGCGCCAGGTGTATGTTTTACGGCATTTTCTAAAGGTTAAATGATCATGAATTCAATTTCTTCAGGGGCTGCTTGTCGCCAACCAGAAAAAATAGTGATCTGAGGTTGTTCAATTTCAGGAGTGAGCTGAATGGGTAACTTAAAAATGCTGATGATGCCAAATAAAATGATTAAAGTAAGAATGACAAGGACTGCAGCCGGGTTCTTTAAAGAGGAACGGGTTTAGTTCATGGTAATGTCCAAAGGCACCAAAAGTAATCAGCTATAACATTGTGGCGCAGATGTGGATAATTTAGCAAAGATAAAAAATCCGGATTTCGTTGAATCTCCCTAGAAGTCAGTTAAACCGAAGGTTTCGTAATATCGTGTAACGTTTTGAAAAAACTTATTCATGAATTTTGATCTGAAGCAAGCATTCGGCTTTTCAGACTTTTAAATTTCTATAATAGAAATACAATCACGGCAAAATTTGTATAAGGAATGATTATGTTTGTTGCATTGAAATGGGACCATCAAATAGGTGCGCATTTTGTTTCTTGGATTGTCGTCGAGTGTTCGGGTGTGAATGAAAAGTTTGGTTTGCCACAAGCATTACCTCCTCGCAGAGACATTGCCTATTTTGTAGACAAAAAAACAGCGGAATATGATGCAAAGGTATTTGCGGCCTACAAAAATGGTTTGCTTGATATCACTTTAGTAGACAAGTATGGCCCTTATTTGTCTTCGCACCATGGCTTTTGTCATTATGAGTGGGATCACACTTATATGGGTGACTTGGTGAAACATGCAGTATTATATTGGGAAGATGGCAAACACCAGCAACTTAAGCCTTTTAGAGATGACATTGGTTATTTTATGTGCCCAAAACAATCAGGAGCCGATAGTCAGTTTTATGCACAATATAAGCTCGGCCTGTTAGATTTCAACTCAGAAAATTTAAAAACAGCCTAACACGTATCAAGCAAAGTGACATGAAGCTAATTTGTGCTAGCTTCATTGTTTAATTTATTTTGAAAGTCTGATTTTACAATCTCTAGTGCAGCAAGTACGTCTTCGGCTGGTAAGTCATGCTGTTCTAATAACATTATTAAGTCGACTGCTAATTTCACATGGGGTGGTGCATTTTCTAAACTACTACTCATTTCTGAAAGTTACTCACTGATCATTGAATCTCTTTTAGCCACTTGTGTCATAGCAACATTAATTGCAATATCAACTTTCTGTTCCATCTGTATACGTTCGTGTTGTGGTAAATAAAAAGCCATGTCTACATCATAGCGAATATACCTTGCAGGTAGTTGATTAAGTACAGTACAGCAAAAGTCAGCCATTACATCATCATTATATTTATCTTGTAGGTTACGCGCAAAGATGCGATCTAGCATGATTTTCTCATAATAATTGTGCACATCATCATGTAGTTTCATGTCACCTTCCTAATGTTTTTTACTTTTTGAGTTTATAACAAAAATCAATAGTTTTCGAACACAGCGAGTAAAAGTTGTTTGTGTACTTCAACCAATTGTTCTTCATTACGTTGATAGCCACCGCCAAGACCAATCGATAAAGGGATTTCGTTGTTTTTACAATATGAAATCACTTTTTTATCCCGCTTTAAGACACCTTCTAAACTGATTTCTAGTAAACCGAGTTCATCTTTATGGTATATATCAGCACCGGCGTTATAAATGATAATATCAGGTCGATAGACACGCTTAATTAAATCTAAAGCTTGCTCTAGTGTTTGCAAGTATTGTTCGTCTGTACAACCTTTTTCGAGCTCGAAATCAAGATCTGAGTGCGCTTTTGCTCGGGGGAAATTCTGAGCGCAGTGTAAAGAGCAAGTAATGATGTTGTCGTTGCCATGTAAAATGTCAGCAGTGCCATCACCTTGGTGCACATCGCAATCGAGGATCACAACGCGCTCAACAAGGTCTTGCTGGATCAGATGTTGCGCGGTTATGGCATGATCGTTAAAAATACAAAAGCCAGCACCATGGTCGAATTGTGCATGATGGTAGCCTCCTCCTAAGTTTAAGCCAAGTCCATGTTTTAATGCGTATTCTGCAGCTTCAATACTTGCTCCAACAGAAAGCAAAGTTCTTTCAACCAATTCCGTTGACCATGGAAAGCCCATTTTTTTAATTGCTTTCTCAGATAAAAAGCCATTCACAAATGTGTCGACATAATCAGTATCATGGCAAAGTTTGATCTGCGCTAAGCTAGCAGGCTTTGGTTCAAAGACTCGGTCGGAAAACCCCATTGTATGAATTGTATTTTTAAGTTTTTGGTATTTCTTTATTGGAAAGCGGTGCCTCTCAGGCAGTTGTAGGGCACTGTATAGAGGGTGATAGAAAATCATTAGCGGTTTTGTTGTTTTTCGACTTGTTGAATTTTGTCTTCAGTGGCGGAAATGGCTTTTCTACATCGGCCAAGTCGGGCATGCAGTGCCAATATTTCTTGATTGATTTTACTTGCTTCAGCAGTACTTGCCGATGACAACTGTTGTTTACGAATATCGATCATCTCTTGTAAACGACGCTCAAATTCGTGGTTTTGTGATAGCTCTTGGTACAGCTCATGAGAGCTTTGCATGATTTTCTTAACTGCTTTCTTATAGACTTTCGCTTTCTTAGGCTTAGTAAACTTATTTTCTTTGGCCCAAACAGGCGTCGATTTTAATACCTTTATGACAGCTTCTATTTGAGTGCTTAATTTTTCGAGGGAAAATGCATAGGCATGGCGCTTTTCAGGGCTCGGCAACCTTGCAAATGCTTCTTTGATCTCATCTACATAGTCGCAAAGTTTTAAGCTTTTTGTTGCAAACACGCTGTGTGCAAATAAGCTCGGCTGTGCTTGAATGTAGCGGTTTTTATCAAACCACTTTGCTTTATCAAATTGGTGGGCATGCTGAGCAAGTTGCTCAATTTGCTGCTGTAATTTGACAATGGCCTGACTCATATAAAATAAGCCTCATAAATAAGCTTGCCAGCGAGCACGATAACGACACTGTTAAACAAGGGCTTTATTAGTTTATTTCCGAACTTGATTGCTGAGTGTGCGCCTATCCACGCACCTACCATTAAGAATAGCCCCATGGTAATGCCAAGTAAAAAGTTAACATGACCTAAGGCAACAAAGGTTATCAACGAAATAAAATTAGATACAAAGTTCATTGAGCGGGCGAGTCCGCAATTCAACAATAAACTCATTTTGTAGAGTAGGCTATTTGATGCAGTCCAAAAAGTGCCCGTACCAGGGCCTGCTAAACCATCAAAAAAGCCTAAACTTAACCCTTGTGACCACTGTTTTATTTTTAGCTGCAATGTTTTGGTAGGTAAATGATGACTGGTCTCAGTGCTAAATTTACCAAATAGGCTGTAGCAAGCTACAGCAATGATGATAACGGGCAGTAACTTGTTTAAAAACTCGATACTAAGATGATCAACCAATAAGGTGCCGAGTAGTGCGCCTATTGCGGTGGCTAGAATAGAGCCAGCCCAAAACTTAGGATTAAATAAGTTCTTTTTATAATAGGTGATGCTAGCTGTTATTGAGCCAAAGCTTGCAGCAAGTTTATTGGTACCTAACGTCATGTGCGGTGGTAAGCCTGCTGTAAGAAGAGCTGGCACAGTTAACATGCCACCACCGCCAGCTACCGCATCAATAAAGCCTGCTATAAGAGCGACCAAACACAATAAGCCCCAAGTCATGGGGTCGAGCGCAAATTCAAACATTAATAATCTATTTGTCTTTTAAATGGCGGGAGGGTATCTAGCATGGCTTTACCATACCGTTTACTGACCAAACGCCTATCAAGGAGCGTGATTTTTCCTTGATCGGTTTCTTTTCTCAGCAGTCTACCACAGCTTTGTACTAATTTCTTTGCGGCATCGGGTACAGTGATTGATAAAAATGGATTACCACCTTTACTTGTAACAAACTCAGCTTGTGCCTCTTCTATTGGGGAAGTAGGTACAGCAAAAGGGATCTTAGTTATGACTAAATTTTCTAAATAAGCACCAGGTAAGTCGAGTCCTTCAGACAAACTTTGCGTACCAAATAAAATACTGCCATGGCCAGAGTCAATGCGAGATTTGTGTTTTTTCAGTAGGGCATCACGAGAAAATTCACCTTGCACTAGGATCTGCCAGTTTTTCAGGCGCATTTTTTTCGCGACATGTTCCATCTGCCAATATGAGGCAAATAACACCAAATTACCCTTAGTTCTGTCTAAATACTTAGGCAAAGCATCGGCTAAAAAGTCACTGAATGCTTTATCAGTAGGCTCTTTATCTGTGGTCGGTATATGTAGTGTCGCTTGTTTGGGATAATCAAACGGTGAATTAGCTTTAATATATTGCACGCCTTCTTCACCTTTTAACCCACTTTCTTTTGCGAAATGGTCAAATGTACCGAGTGCACTGAGCGTGGCTGAACATAATACGGCGCCTGCACATTCTCGCCATAGTTTGTCTTTTAAGTAATAACCCACTTCAATAGGGCAGTCGCAAAGTAAATGGTCGTGATGGTTTTTATATTCGAGTCGCTTTATCCAGCGAGCATGCGGAATACTGTCACCTTTACTAGCGTAGCTGAACCACAGTTTTTGTAATTGCTCAAGACGGTTGATGTACTGCCCACTTTCGGCTAAAAGTGGATCGGCTAAGAATGCAGTTACGTCACCATCACTGACATCTAAAGTAAGTGCATCATGCATTTTATTGAGTGCTCTTAAGGCATCGAGTGTTGCATCGCTGATGTCTTTGGCTTTAATGGTCAATTGCTCTGGCACAATACCGTGTTCAAATCGATAAGTATCGTCATCGTTGTAATTAAAATCAGCTTGATCAAGTAGGTCTCTGACCGACCTTAAATCTTTAGCCGCATCATTTGCAGCGTCATTGAGTTTAAAATTTTGGCCAATGGCTTTTTGCGACACAATGGCGTTGGCCATCTTTTGGCTGAACTTTAAAAGTTTTTCAATCCAATCTAATGTGCCTTTAATGGTTGCCGCTGCGGATGAAAAGTCTCGGGTGATATGAGGCAAATGGTGCGCTTCATCTATGACATAAAAAGTCTCATCGGGCTCTGGCAGTATCTTTCCGCCACCGAGCTCTAAGTCAGCAAGTAACAGAGCATGGTTAATAACAAGTACATCCATTTGCGCCATTTTTTGTCGTGCTAAATGGAAAGGACATAGATGATGAGACTTCATCTGTCTTTGACATGCATGTTTATCGCAGGCAATTAAATTCCATACTCGATCAGGAATGGTGTCGGCCCAACTGTCTCTATCACCTTGCCATTGTTTGTTCTGATAGGCATTTTGTAGCGCAACTAAGCAGTTTTTCTCTTGTTCAGATAGCGGAGAGCTTAACGTAGGCACGAGTGACATTTGCATCATGTCTTCGTCTAGTGCTGAATTTAATTTGTGCACACAGATATATCTATGCCTGCCTTTTACCAAATCAAACTTAAAATCTAGCCCTGAGTGCTCTTTAAAAAAAGGTAATTCTTTTTCGATGAGTTGCTCTTGTAAGGCAACAGTAGCAGTAGAAATGACGAGTTTCTTCTTTTTAGCCAATGCTAAGGGCAGGGCACCTAAACAGTAGGCGAGAGACTTACCTGTACCAGTTCCAGCTTCAATCACACAAATTTTTTGTGATTTATGGTATTCGCCCGCTAATACTTTGGCGATTTCTGCGACTAGATAGTTTTGGCTTTTTCTCGGTCTATAACCGTCTAAGCTTTCAGCAATGCTGGTGTGTGTTGTTCGAATTGTTTTTTTTAATGCATCTGAAAGCATGAAGGTCGCCTAAAAAGTACGGTATGTATATAATTACAGTGTTTGATATTTTAGATGGGGTTTTATCTTGGCACAAGCTGTATACGAAGGCTTTATACTATCACGCCAGCAATTTAATCAGCAGGGGAAGTTGTGTCTTTGTTATTGGCTTATGACACCACAAGGTCCAGCCAAGATAATTATACCCGATCAGCAATCTGTTTTTTTCATTCGCCAGTCAGATTTAGCGCAAGCTAAAAGCTTAATCAATGAACATGGACTTCAATGTGACATAAAACTACTTTCACTAAAGCACTTCGACGGTGAGCCCGTTGCGGCCTGTTATTTTTCCTCTAATCAGCATCTATTTCAAGCAAAGCAGTACTTTTCTCAGCATATGCGTTTGTATGAAGATGATATTCGTCATTGCGATCGTTATTTAATGGAACGTTTTATTAAAGGCGGTGTATGGGTAAGCGGAAAAGCAAAACAACGTAGTAGATATGTAGAGATAACGGATGCAAAGCTGAAAGAAAACCCAAACTACAAGCCAAGCCTTTCTATGCTGTCACTTGATATTGAGTGTGATGGGCAAGGGGTGCTTTTTTCAGTCGGTCTTGTTAGCGAGCACTACAAAAGTGTCATCATGATTGGAGCGCCTCAGCAAACAGAGCAAAGTATTATTTGGGTCGAAGACGAAATTGAACTGCTACAAGTTTTAATGCAGCAAGTGAAGGCCATAGATCCAGATGTGATTGTTGGCTGGAATGTAATTGAGTTTGATTTTGTGGTTTTAGCAGAGCGAGCAGAAGCACTCGGTATTGAACTTTGTTTAGGGCGTGATAACGCCTCTATAGATATTTATAAAGGCAACTATGTTCGAGTTTTGATTTCAGGCCGAGTGGTTATTGATGGTATTGATACCATGAAAAATGCCACGTATCACTTTCCAAGTTTTAGCCTTGCTAATGTGGCGAGTGAAATCTTAGGTGAGCAAAAGCTTATCCAACAAGATAATCGCTTG
The DNA here is from genome assembly GCF_040104455.1 of Pseudoalteromonas sp. BZB3. Classification (NCBI taxonomy): domain Bacteria; kingdom Pseudomonadati; phylum Pseudomonadota; class Gammaproteobacteria; order Alteromonadales; family Pseudoalteromonadaceae; genus Pseudoalteromonas; species Pseudoalteromonas sp. BZB3. The sequence continues at coordinate 195,107 of NZ_JBECOS010000014.1, forward strand.
TCTGAAATCATTAGGCAATTTAATGAAGATAAACCCGCTTTAGCAGCCTACAACTTGCAAGATTGCATGCTTGTTATGTCGATCTTCAAAAAACTCAACTTGCTAGAATTTGCCATTGTCCGAACCCAAATGACAGGGTTAGAGCTCGAAAAAATGGGCGGTTCAGTGGCTGCTTTCATTAATTTGTATTTACCTTTATTACATAGAAGTGGCTATATCGCGCCAAATTTAGCCGAGCATGGTGTGTCTTTTGAGAGCCCTGGTGGCTATGTTATGGAGTCCAAACCAGGTCTTTATAAAAATGTGCTCGTGCTTGATTTTAAAAGTCTATACCCATCTATTATTAGAACTTTTTTTATAGATCCGTTGGGGCTTATTAAAGGTTTAGAGAGTAAAGAGAATGCATTAGAGGGGTTCAACGGCGGATACTTTTCTAAAACAGCACATCATTTGCCTAAATTGGTCGAGCAATTGTCAGAGAAACGGCAAAACGCCAAAGAGCAGGGGGATGCTATGTTGTCGCAAGCTATCAAAATTATTATGAATAGCTTATATGGTGTATTAGGCTCGAAAGGGTGTCGTTTTTATGATCCAAGGTTATCAAGTTCCATTACCTTGCGTGGGCATCAAATTATGCAAACAACGCGTAAATGGCTTGAAAGTTGGGGATATGAAGTTATTTACGGTGATACAGATTCAACTTTTGTCTCTTTACCTGAGGAAATGACGCCTGAACAAAGCCACGAAATAGGCAAAGCGATACAAAGAAAAATCAACCAAACTTGGTCTTTAGAATGCGAAGAACGTTTTGGCATTCAAAGTCATTTAGAAATTGAATTCGAGACGCATTACAGCCCATTTTTTATGCCGACTATCCGTGGGCAAGAAACCGGTTCAAAAAAACGTTATGTGGGCAGAGTAGAAAAAGATGGTCAATCTGAGCTGGTATTCAAAGGTATGGAGACAGTCAGAAGTGATTGGACCGACATAGCAAAATTATTTCAAAAAGAGTTAGTTGAAACATTATTCTCAGAAGGAGATCTTGAATCTGTCGCGCAAAAATATATCGAACAGATCCTTAATGGCGAAAATGACCACTTACTCATCTACAAAAAACGTTTGGGTAAGCCACTTGAACAGTATGTTAAGAATATCCCACCTCATGTCAGAGCCGCGAAAACTCTACCAAATTCAGCTGACATTACTCTTAACAAAGGTACGATTATTAAATATTACATTTCTAAATCAGGTCCTACTGCAGTATTGAGTGGTCATGATGTTCAACAAGTTGATTACGAGCATTACATTCAAAAACAAATTATGCCCATTCTTAACATGTTTCAAGTTCATTTTAACGCGTCAAATTTTGCTGGTAAGCAACATACCCTTTTCGATAATTAACGAATTATTAGAAATATCTTTTTAATGCATTTAATTGTAAATTAATTGTACCTATTATTTACCTTTTTGCACTTAACTTTTGTTTTTTTGTTCTGTTTTTGGCAACTAAAAGTGTTTTTATGGCAAAATTATTTAAAAAAGGTACGAATATGTGTATTTAGCGTTGCAAATTGGTCATATTTTTAATTGACATGAATTATCTCTGTTGTTTAGTATGCAACTAGTTTGTTGCATATCTTGCAATTACCTATAAGAGGGATAACCCTCAAAAAATTATAAAAGCTACTAACAAGTGGTCCCAGGGAGATAACATGTTAAATAATAAAGTTTCAAAAGCAGTTCGCTTAGCGATCGCTTTTGGCGCAGCTTCTACAGCTGCATTTTCAGCGAATACTTTTGCTGCAGACGAAGACGGTGCAGAAAAAGTTGAGCGTATCGAAGTAACCGGTTCTCGTATCAAACGTACTGACCTTGAAGGTGCTTCTCCAGTTGTTTCTATTACGGCTGCAGACATAAAAATGGAAGGTGATTTCACTGTTGCTGATGCCTTACGTTCAAGTTCATTAAACTCTTTCGGTTCGTTCTCAGAACGTTCAGGTAGTTCTGCACAGTCTCAAGCAACGATTAACCTTCGTGGTGCTGGTTCTCGTCGTACTCTAGTTCTTCTTAACGGTCGCCGCTTCCCGGGTTCTCCAACTCTAGGTGGCGCTTCTGCTAACCTTAACGCGATACCAATGGCTGCAGTTGAACGTATCGATATCATGACTGAAGGTGCTTCTTCAATCTATGGTTCTGATGCAATGGCTGGTGTTGTTAACGTAATTCTAAAAGACAACTTTGAAGGATTAAATATCAACGCTGGTGTTGGTAAACGTGACCAAGATGAAGGTACAACTTCATCTGAGTTCTCTATTGTAGGCGGTGTATCTAACGATAAAGGTAACATCACTTTCGGTTTCGACTTCCAAAAACGTGAAGGTATCAGCGATGGTGCTCGTGAGTACACGAAAGCGAAAATCGGTGACTTAGACGGTGACGGTGACATCGAAGCGTACACAGCTGACACTGTTGGTTGGTCAATCTATGGCGCAACTGTTGCGGCTCCTGACTTCTCTATTGCAAAAGCTTCACCACTTTGTGACCAGTTAATTGCAGAGTACGGTGAAGATACATTCCGTCGTGTTGATGCGAATGAGGATTGGGCACCAGGTTCTGATTACTGTATGTATGCTTACGCGAATGTTTCTTATAACACAGCATCAATTGACAGAAATACTATTTATGTTAGCTCAAACTATGAACTAACTGATAGTACTCAGTGGTTCGGTCAGGCAATGTTTGTTCAGAACTCTTCATTTGGTCGTTATGCACCTCCAGCTGCTCCATGGAGAAACATGGCTGCTGATAATCCACATAACCCATTCGGCGAAGAGACAACGGGTTACTTCAGATGGGTAGGTATCGGTACTCGTGATGGTAATGTAGATGATTACAACATCGACCTAACAACTGGTCTTCGTGGTGACTTGGATTGGAACAACGCTACTTGGGAAGTTTACTACCACCGCAACAAGGCTGATAACAAGTCTGTTGGTCAATATTACCTATCTTATTCTGGTTTAGCGTATAACCAACAAAATGGGATCGACCTTGGTTCAGAAGAAGGTATTGCTAATATGAAAGCAACGACTCTTCAAGAATCTTCATCTACATTTGACCAATACTTTGCTGGTATCGGTTTCGATATGTTTGAATTACCAGGTGGTACAGTAGCGCACTATTTTGGTATGGAATATTTCGAGCAAACTTACGCAGATATTTATGATGGTCAGTCTGAAGCAGGTCGTATTGGTGGTTCTGCTGGTAACTCTTCTATGGGTGAACGTGATGTAACTGCATTCTTCTTTGAATCAGTTCTTCCTATTACTGACACAGTAGAAGTAAACTTAAAAGCTCGTTACGATGACTACTCTGATTTCGGTGACAATGTAGCTCCTGCAGTTTCTGCTCGCTGGCAAGTTACTGACAGCGTAGTTGTTCGTGGTTCTTACTCTGAGTCTTTCCGTGCTCCAGGTCTTGACCTGTTAAATGCAGCACGAACTTTCTCTGCTGAATCAGCGATTGACTACAGCAACGGCGCTACAACATCTAGACAATATGACACTTACTACACGCAAAACTCTGAGCTAGATGCTGAAACATCTGATTACACTAACTTAGGTGTGGCTTGGGATGTTAACGATAACTTAAGTTTCAAAGTTGATTATTTCCAACTATCAATCGACAATGTAATTCAGTCTAAATCACTTCAAGCACTACTATCTGATGAAGCTGCAGGCTTAATCACAGCAGTGTCTCCTGATACTGATACATCAAATGAAACTTTCTACCTTAAGCGTGCAGCAGCAGGTACTCTACTTGAAGCTGGTACCTCTTACTTTAACGGCACAGGCTTTGAAATTGAAGGTATCGACTTCACTATCAACGCAAATATTGATACTGAATTTGGTGACTTCCGTTTCAATAATGTAAATAGTTTTGTTCTTTCTTATGAGAGCGAAGTAGGTGGTTTAGTACAAGACAGCGCTGGTTGGTCTGGTCAGCCTGACTTCAAGTCAGTAGCTACAATTGCTTGGTCTTATGGCGATCACTCTTTAGCTTGGAACGCTACTTACACGGCAAGTACAACAGAGACTGAAGTAGCACCTCAAGATGCTGAAGGTAACAACATTCCTAACGCACCATATGTTACAGAAGGTAAGTTAGATAGCTGGTTAATTCATAACTTAACTTATACTTATTTTGCAGGTGAAATGGGTTCTGTTACGTTTACAGTTAACAACTTAACAGACGAAGATCCTGTATTATCTTCTAACGGTACATGGGATAACCAAGACCTATACAACAACTTTGGTCGTGATTATCGTTTAACTTACTCAATTAGCTTCTAATTGTAATTAAATAGAAAAAGGCTGAATTTATTTCAGCCTTTTTTTTTTGAGGGAGAAAATTAATGAATAATCATTGGTCAGAATACTGGAAACAAGGGCATATAACTTCATTTGGTGATGCTTTTAAAATGAATTACCAAGGTGAGATTAAAGCTTTATGGCAGCATTTTTCTAGAAGCTTAGATGAACATTCAAAAGTACTCGATATTGGAACAGGTAATGGTGCAGTTATAGAGTTAATTCAAGCTGTTTCTCAGCATGAATGCGTAGGGATCGATCTGGCAAGAATAAATGATGAAGTAACAAAAAATATAAAAGGGCATTTTATTTCTCATGTTTCAGCAGAGAAAATGCCATTTAAAAATGCTGAGTTCGATACAGTTATATCTCAATTTGCTCTTGAATATTCAGATGTCGATTTGAGTTTAAATGAAATATATAGAGTATTAAAATCAAAAGGTAAAATACACCTTGTTTGTCATCATGAAAGTTCAATCATTGTTAAGCCTAACCGGAAGATCCTAGAATCGGGTTTAGCGGTTAAAGAGAATGTGCTTACAGATTTAAAAGCCCTAGTGAACGAACTAATTAATAATAAATCTAGCAATTTATATAAAGAAAAAATTGAGCAGTTTATATCTTCATTTCAGTCATTAGAAAAAGTCAGTCTTGAAGCAACAAATTTTCCGGCGTTTTACCAATTTATAACTGAAAATAAAAACGTTGACTTTGAACAAGCATATAAACTATTCGAATCAGAGCTTGAGTTATTATTGTTAAGGTTGAATGAACTTAAACAGGCAGCAGAAAATACCGAAAAATTGTTACATAAAATTAGAAATACTCAATATTACTCGGAGGTAGTGGTGACAGACCTAAGAGACTCATCTAATGGTTTAATCGCGGTTGTTATTTCTGCAGAGAAGTGTTCAGGGGTTCTTAATTGAATTTATTAAGCTAAGACCAACAAAGTATTTAGTAATTTCTAATTGGGAGATGTTTACGATTTAAATGTTCTAAATTTTTACTTCGTTAATCAGAATTTATTTACGATCGCTGTTCGTTCACTTTTCTCTAGACCCATCAAGTATTTATTTTTCGTTAACCTAGGTTGTTCACAAACACTATTGTTGAAGAAAGTGTAAATTTTTATCTCCAATTGGTTGACCTTTTGTTGTCCCTGCTATTAGTATGTTGCCGGAGTATTGCATTAGGTACATTTGTTAAGTTTGCAGTAGTTCAATAAAAACATTAAAAAACAAAATCTTACGAAGTGAGATCAGGGAGAAATAAATGTTAAACAATAAAGTTTCAAAAGCAGTTCGCTTAGCGATTGCTTTTGGTGCAGCTTCTACAGCTGCGTTTTCAGCAAATACTTTTGCAGCAGAAGAAACAGAAGCAAAAGAAGAAGTAGAAAGAGTACAAGTAACAGGTTCTCGTATTAAACGTTACGCAGAAGTAGCACCTACGCCAGTTACTGTTATTTCTGGTGAGCAGCTTGTAAACCAAGGTATTACAAACGTAGCTGATCTTCTTCAAAACCTACCTTCATCAGCAGTAGGTTCAGCACCAACAACTACAACAAACACAATTTTTGGTGCTGGTATTAACACGACTGATTTACGTGAGCTAGGTTCAGCTCGTACGCTTGTACTAGTTAACGGTCGTCGTTTCGTTGGTGCAAGTGTTACAAACCCTGCTATTGACTTAAATGCGATTCCTTCAGAAATGATTGAACGTATGGAAGTTACTCACGGTGGTGCTTCGGCAGTATATGGTTCTGATGCTGTTGCTGGTGTTGTAAACATCATTCTTAAAAAATCTCAAGACACAATTGATGTAAACTACAAAAAGCAAATCACAGAGCATGAAGGCGGTGAATCAGAGTTTTTCTCTTTCACATTCGGTGATGAAGGCGAGAGAACAAGCTTCATTACAAGTATTTCATACTCAGAAAAAGAACAGCTAGAAGAAGCTGATCGCGATTTCATTCACAACCCTGTTTCAACACTTCGTAACCCAAATGATACGGGTGATGATGACGGCATTCCTGCTCGAATTCTAGCTAACGGTGAGTATGCAAAGTATAACGGTCAAACTACTCTTGGTCTATATGACAGAGCAGGTGATGCTTTCTTACCAGGTGGTCATTTCAAATTTGGAGACAATGGTGAGTTACTACCATTTGGAACTGGTGATGGTCCACGTCCTGCGCCTAATAGTCAGTTATACTACTTAGGTGATGCTGATGGTTATAAATTCATTGAGCACGGTGACTTAGCAACACCTCTAAACCGTTTTAATGTTTTTACTAACATCGTACATGAATTAAATGATGATCATACTTTAAACTTTGAGTTTGCCTACGGTAAAACAAGTTCTTATGCTGAGTCTTCACCTATCTTCTTAAGAGATTCAATTCGTGCTGACAATGCTTTCTGGCACGCGGATGCTAAAGCACAATTCGCTGAAGCTGGTTATGCTGATGATCAAATGATCCGAGTATATAAACTAGCCTCTGGTTTTGGTAATCGTACATATGAAGATGACAGAACACTTCTAAACTCAACACTTTCAGTACAAGGTATTGTATTTGAAGATTACGATTATGAGCTATATGCGAGCTTTGGTCGAAATACTACAAAAACAGTATGGAATGGCGAATTCTTAGAGCAAAATTATTTTAACGCTTTAGATGCTGTTGAAATTGATGGTGTTATTCGATGTGCTGACCGAAACGATGCTGGTGAGGTTGTTGGTGCATTAAATGGTTGTTCTCCTTTAAGCTTATTTGGTGAGAATGGCGCTTCACAAGAAGCAATCGATTATGTAACTACTTCATCTCTACTAAGCATGACTAAGCAGCAACAAGTTATTGGTGGTGTACTATCTGGTTATGCATTTGAGCTACCTGCTGGTCCTATCTCTTTTGCTTTAAGTGCTGAGCACCGTAAAGAGGTTGGTCAAAACAACCCAGGTGCGGCGATGGAGAAAAACCTAGTATTTGGTAACTTCATCAACAGCTGGGAAGCTGAATTTACAGTTGACGAAATTGGTTTTGAATCATCAATTCCTCTAGTATCAGATGTTTTCTTAGTTGACGAATTAACGCTAGAAATCGCAGCTCGTTACATGGATTATTCATCTGTAGGTGAAAACTCTGCTTGGAAAGTAGGTTTCAGCTACAGCATGACTGATCAAGTACGTTTCCGTGGTACTAAATCTAAATCAGTAAGAGCGCCTTCTTTAAGTCAGCTTTATGCACGTGGTGTGCAGAGCTTTGGTCAATATTCTGACCCGTGTGACCAAGTTAATATTCTTACGGCTAACGCAGATGTTAAGCAGAACGTTATTAACAACTGTAAGGCTGCAGGTATTCCAAACCCTGGTGTAAATGAAGGCGACTGGAGACCATCTGAGGACTTCCGTACTGTTACTCCTCCAAGTGTAAATGGTGGTAACCCTAACCTTACAGAAGAAACATCTGATGATACGTTGTTAGGTGTTATTTATACACCAACAGATAACTTAACTTTCATTGCTGATTACTGGAGTTTCAAGGTTGAAGATGCAATCAACAGCCTAGGTGCAAACCGCGTAATTTATGACTGTTATGAAGCGGCAAGCTTAGATAACTCTTCTTGTGCACTTGTTACTCGTGACCCAGGTACACTTGATGTAACAAATGTAGTAAATGCACCGTACAACCTGGCTTCTTATGAGCTAAAAGGTGTTGATATTGAAGCAAGATATGACTTAGAAACTGAATTCGGTGATTTCAACTTCCGTTTACTAGGTACTTACTTAGAGCACCGTGAGTTCATCACTGACGTTCAAGCTTCAGATTACCAATTTAACCCTACAGTTGGTGAACAGCGTTACCCTCGTTGGAAAGGTACTTTAAGCATTGGTTACACTGTTGAAGACCTATACGTAGGTATTCATGGTAGATACCGTCACTCTACAGTACGTGACAGAGAGTGGACTGTAGAAGATAACAACTACAATGAAATTCCTGCGTACGACGTTTGGTCATTAAACGCACGTTATAACCTAAACGAAATGGTTGAACTAAGAGCTGGTGTCTCAAACTTATTTGATACTACACCACCTCGTCATCCATCTGCTTTTGATAATGGTGAGTTCTACGATGTTTATGGTCGTCGCTTAAACTTAGGTGTTAACTTACGTTTCTAATGCTGACTAATTAATTAAAGCCCCTGATTCTTATCAGGGGCTTTTTTTTGCATGAACAAACTACTCAAATTGTTATAGTTTCAAATTTTTATCGTCGTTATTTCACATCAACCACTTTACTCGCCTTTCTATACTGAATTTTAAATCCTTGCCAAGCTGGCAACTCCCATCTTTTAGGTGCATCTTTACGCGCGCCACTATGATAATGAAGGATTAAACGCTTTGCTTTAAAGAAATACTCAACCGATAATTTTAACTCAGGTAAATCGACTTTAAGCGGGTATTTTTCTTTAAATGGCTCGATTAACCAAGACTCGATGCCTTGATAAAATAAGTCTTCTGGTTCGATTAAAGCCAAGTCATCTTGTTCACGAATACCCAAATCAGTCAACGTTTCTAGCAAATATTGGTCGGCTGTTGGCAGTGCCTCTGTGATATTTTTTGATAGGTTATAAAGTGTATGAAAATCAATTGCCTCAGTCAGTTGCTCGGCAACGCCAAGCATTAATTGATTATTGAGAATGAGCTCGACACAGGCGGGAATGAGGGTGTCATACGTGACAGGCTCAAGTTCTGACGAAAGTTCTACTCCGGCAAAAACGTGGCTTATATTCACCATGATGTCATCGTCAATGATTTCAGCGTTGTTGAGTGTGGTTTCGCACTGCGCAAATTCACTAATAATGCTAAGTGGTATTGGCGCGGCGCAGGTTGCCAACGTCATGGCTTGTTTTGTGCCTTTACCGGCCATGGCATAGGTGTCTAACACTATCATTGCTTGCGCCTTGTCGTTAATGCGGGATTCTTTGGCAGGGATCACTTCGTTGTGGCCATTACCGAAGGCACCACGTCGGTTATTTCTTTTTATGTAGAGTAAATCAGGTCTAGCTTGAGCAATGTGTTGTAAGAGTAAATTTCTATCAAAATTCGCGGCTTTACTCAGCTCTGGTAATGAAAAGGCCTCTCGTAGTTGTTCGCTAAATTGCTTGGCCTCTTCAAACGCGTTTTGTTCGACATTTACATGAGGGGCTTTACCTCTAAGTAGATTAATTGCCAATTCTAGATCGCAATGATTGGGTAGGGTCTTGTTTAATTCTTCGAGTTGCTCTGAATTATTCGGTAGCTGATAAACCCTTGCTGGCACACTTAAAACGGCAATGGTATCGATCATGGCTTGTTTTAGTACTCCGCTTGGCATCTGCGTAATTAAGTATGCATGTTCTGCGTCTACGGGCAGCGGATATAATACTTTACCCAGTTCAGTGGCGTTTAAATCGCCATCAAGGGCGGAGACTTTTTTTAATTGCGCAATGGCTGCATTTAATGAACTACTAGGTAATGGCTCTAGAAATTGCAATGCATGTATGTTGTATCCTGCACAAGCGCTCGCCAATACCAGTTCAGACAAGGCTTCCCTGTGAATTTCTGGCGGCGTGGTTTTTATTAGTGGCGCATATTGACCGTATAAGCGTATGCAGCTGCCTGCTTGTGTTCTACCTGCGCGGCCAAGTCGTTGTTTTGCTGAGTCCGCAGCTATGGCTTCTAGTGCCAGTACTGTTTTACCGCCACGAAGATGTGTACGACGCTCAAGGCCTGAATCAATCACACAAGTAATATTGGGTATGGTCAATGAAGTTTCTGCGACATTGGTTGCTAAGATAATACGCTGTCTTGATTGTTGCTTGAGTGCTAAATCTTGCTGAGATTTATGACAACCACTATACAAACCAATGACAATGGCATCTAACTTCTTGAGCGCGCTAGCAGCACTTTGAATTTCGCCTTTACCGGGCAAAAACACCAAAATATCGCCTTGGGTATCATGCAATGCTTGATTACAAGCTTGGTATACCCTTGGGGATAAGTCATGTTTGCTTGGCATCGCCCGCATATCATCCGCAATAAAAGTCTCTTCGACAGGGAACATTTTGCCTTCGCTATGTAGGTGCGTTGCGTGTAAATAATCACATAAAGGTTGTGTATCTAGTGTGGCAGAGGTGACGATGAGTTTATGAGCTTGATGACTTTTGAGAAGGGCAAGCAGCAAATCCATGTCCCAGCGACGCTCGTGAAATTCATCGAGCATGACCACATCAAACTCTTTTAATTTAGATTCAAAAAACCACCGCAATGCGACACCAGGTGTGGCAAATATCACTTGGGTGTTTTCATCGAAGTGGCTTTCAAAACGAATGGCATAGCCAATTTCTTTTCCGAGCGGTTGCTGGCTTTGCTCTGCCAAATATTCTGCAAGAGACGTACAGGCAATACGCCTTGGTTGTACTACCAACACTCGGCCAATTTTTTTTGCCCAAACGGGTAAACAAGTTGATTTACCCGAACCCGTACTTGCGCTGATCACAAGCGGAGATGAGTCAATATGAGCGTGAAAATCAGCTTCTATCTGGGCTATAGGTAAAGTCATGGCTGAGTGTTCTATCTTATAATTTTTAAGTTTCTTGGATTTTATCAAAGCTATATTGAAATCGCTGCAATTCGTACCAACTAAGTCACTAGTAGAGTAAAGAGTATTCACATGATAAATATTTTCTTGATGTTGGCACTTGTCGCCTTTGTGGTTATTTATTGGCGTTGGCACGATGTGATGAGGCAATATTGGCAGCATAAATATGCTGAGCAAAACCTGTTAGACCAAGATAAGCAAATCTTACTTAAATATATGCCTATCTACCGTAATATGACCAATAAAGATCGCGAAAAGCTCGAAAGTCATATTGTCTGGTTTTTAGGTGAAAAGCGTGTGTTAGGCCGCGATGGTTTAAAAGTAACCCGTGCCATGGCCTTACTGATTGCTGCCGATGCTTGTTTATTGGTGCTGAACAGCCAGTGGCCTTTATATCCAAATGTGAAAGAAGTGCTGTTATATCCCAGTAGCTATTATGCTTCACAGCAAAGTCGCGATACGGCAGGGCTGGTTAATTACCATACTTCGGTTAGACAAGGGGAATCTTGGCCCGGTGGTACTTTGGTTTTAAGTTGGGATAACGTCATTGAAGGGCATAGATTACCTGAAGATGGTCATAATCTGGTATTTCACGAATTTGCCCATCAGCTCGATCAGCAAACAGGGCAAACCAATGGTACACCTCAGTTACATTCAGAGGCCATGTATCAACAATGGGGTAAAGTGTTTACTCGTGCATTTTCAAACTTGAAAAGTCATGTGGCTTACGGTATGCATCATGTTATGCATAGTTATGGGGCAACCAATGAGGCGGAATTTTTTGCAGTGCTGACCGAGACATTCATAGAAAAACCGTTTGAGTTGAAGCAATACGACCCGGAGTTATTCACGTTACTGACGGATTATTACCAGTTTGATCCCCGTAACTGGTATCGTCGATAGAATCTGCAATTGGTGGCTTTTTCTGGCATGTCATTCGAAATTTTGTTGCAATCAGTTGTAATGATAACTGAGAGACAACAAGATGAAAAAACAGTTTTATAGTGCGCTCGCACTTTCTGTGTCATTGGCACTCGGCAGTGCACAGGCCGCAGAAAAATCAGAAAAATGGCAAGTTGATGCGCCGCAAGGTGAGTTCTTTGATGCGAAAGTATCGGTAGAGCAAGGTACTTGGATGAATGTCGATGTCAGCCCAGATGGTAAAACCATTGTGTTTGACTTACTCGGCGACATTTACACTATGCCGATGAAAGGCGGTAAAGCCAAACAGTTAACGTCAGACATTGGTTGGCAAATGCAACCACGTTTTAGCCCTGATGGTCAGTATATTGCCTTTACATCAGATCAAGGTGGTGGAGACAATATTTGGGTGATGAAGACCGATGGATCAGAGCAAGCCGCCGTTACCAAAGAAACTTTTCGCTTATTGAACAGTCCTGCTTGGAGTCCTGATGGTAACTTTATCGTGGCACGTAAGCACTTTACGGGTACTCGCTCTTTAGGAGCGGGTGAAGTTTGGATGTACCACAAAAGCGGTGGCAATGGTGTTCAACTCACAAAGCGTCCAAATGAGCAAAAAGATTTAGGCGAACCTGCATTCTCGCCAGATGGTCGTTATGTGTATTTCTCTCAAGATGCCACACCGGGCAAAACTTTCCACTATTCAAAAGATTCAGTGGCAGGCATTTATAAAATTAAGCGCTTAGACAGAGAAACTGGTGAGATCGAGGTGATCTTATCGGGCATGGGTGGTGCGATTCGTCCAACCCCGTCACCAGATGGCAAAACACTGGCATATATTAAACGTGACGATTTTCAATCAAGCCTCTATTTATATGATTTAGAGTCAGGTGAGCATACTAAGCTTTATGGTGAACTTGAGCGTGATATGCAAGAGACCTGGGCCATTCACGGTGTATATCCAACCATTGCTTGGACGCCTGATCAGAAGCACTTAGTATTTTGGGCGGGTGGTAAAATTCATAAACTGGCAGTGAAAGACAAGTCAGTTGAAGAGATTGCCTTCAAAGTAGAAACCACCAAAAAGCTGCAAAAGGCATTACGTTTTGCTCAAGACATCGATGAGCCTGAGTTCGATGTGAAAATGCTTCGTAACGTACAAGTATCTCCTGACGGTGAAACGGCTATTTTTGAAGCCATGGGTCACATTTATAAAAGAGATCTTGAGTCGGGCAAAATTAAGCGTTTGACTAAACAAAAAGAGCATTTTGAATTCTTCCCGCAATTTTCTCGTGATGGCAAAAAGATTGTTTATGTCACTTGGGATGACAAAGAGCAGGGCTCGGTACGTGTTGTATCTACGCGCTCAGGTCGTGGTAGAGCCGTGACTAAACAGCCTGGTAAATTTGTAGAGCCAACATTTAGCCCTGATGGTGACACTGTGGTGTATCGTAAAACTTCAGGCAGTTCGATTTTAACGCCAGAGTGGTCGTTAAAGTCGGGTATTTACACAGTTTCAAGTAAAGGCGGTGAGTCTGAGCTCATCACAGAGTCAGGTTTCCAACCTCAGTTTGCTGACAGAAACGACCGTATCTTTGTAATGGCGGGGTGGCCTAAACCGCAATTACGCGCAGTAAACCTAGAGACAAAGAAAACACAGGTTTTATACGAATCAAAACATGCGACAGAGTACCGTGTATCTCCGGATGGTAAATATCTCGCATTTGCTGAACGCTTTAAAGTATTTGTGACGCCATTTGTTGAAAGTGGCAAAACCATGAATATCTCTCCAAGCGATAAACAATTCCCTGTTGAGCAGTTATCTGTCAGAGCAGGTGAGGGCATTTCATGGAGTGCTAAAGGTGATAAACTGTATTGGAGCCTAGGACCTGAGCTTTATCACGCGTCACTTGCTGGCATGTTTGATATCAATAAAGCAGAAGATGCTGACTTTAAAGTGGCCAGTGGTACAAACATTGGTTTCAAGCAGAAAATGGCCGAGCCAAAAGGCATGATAGCGTTAACTGGCGCAACCATTGTTACCATGAAAGGCGAGCAAGTTATCGAAAATGGTGTGGTGCTGACCGATGGCAAACACATCAAAGCGGTGGGGTCACAAGCTGATGTGCGCATTCCAAAAGGCGCAAAAGTGATTGATGTAACAGGCAAGACTATTTTACCTGGGCTAGTGGATGTTCACGCCCACGGTGCGCAAGGCAGCAACGAGATTATTCCAGAGCAAAACTGGAAGAACTTTGCGGGCTTGTCTTTAGGTGTAACAACCATTCACGATCCATCTAACGATACCACAGAGATCTTTGCAGCCAGCGAAATGCAAAAGGCAGGTAAAATTGTTGGACCACGTATTTTCTCAACTGGCACAATCTTGTACGGCGCGAATATGCCGGGTTATACATCACACGTTGATTCATTAGACGATGCCAAGTTCCACTTAGAGCGTTTACAAAAAGTGGGTGCCTTTAGTGTGAAGTCTTATAACCAACCGCGTCGTGAACAGCGTCAGCAAGTGGTTGAAGCGGGTCGTCAGTTAGGCATGATGGTTGTGCCTGAGGGTGGTTCATTGTTACAACACAACCTCACTATGGTCGTTGATGGTCATACTGGTATTGAGCACTCTTTACCTGTCTCGCATATTTATGATGACATTAAGCAGTTATGGTCGCAGACTGATGTAGGTTATACACCAACGCTAGGTGTGGCTTATGGCGGTATTTGGGGTGAAAATTATTGGTACGATAAAACCGATGTGTGGGCACACCCAAGATTAAGTAAGTTTGTGCCTAAGAACCAATTACTACCACGTTCAATGCGTCGTATTAAATCACCAGATCACCACTATAATCACTTCAACAACGCACGTGTGTCTGCTGAGTTACAAGACTTAGGTGCGCTAGTGAATCTAGGTGCACACGGTCAGCGTGAAGGCCTAGCGGCACACTGGGAAATCTGGATGTTTGCACAAGGTGGCATGACACCGCATGAGGCATTGCGTGCAGCTACGATTGATCCGGCTAAGCATATTGGTCTTGATGAACACATTGGTTCAATTGAGGCGGGCAAATTAGCTGACTTAATCGTGTTAGATAAAAACCCATTAGATAATATCAGAGATACGGACAAGATCAGCCATACAATGATCAATGGACGTTTATTTGATGCGTCAACAATGCAAGAAGTGGGTGCTAAAAAACGTGAGAAGTTATTCTTCGAAGAGTAATTTTTTTACTGGTGAGTGAGGCTTAGGTCTCACTCCTGCTGGATTTTAATATTGAAAGATTAAAACTCAGACATAAAAAAACCGCGGTAAACGCGGTTTTTTTATGTCTAACTGTGAGTGGGGATTAAACCACACCACGTGGAAGGCGACAGTCATGCTCTTTTTCAGCAAGACGGATAATCCAGAACTCTTCTGGTGTATAGCCTTCTTCGTTAGCTTTAACAACAGTAAATGCTGCTTTTTTAGTTTTCGCAGGCGCTGCTGGTTTTTTTGCTTCTTTTTTAGCAGGAGCCGCTTCTTGGCTAGGAGCCGCAGAACCAGAAGTAAGCTCTTCTGTTAGTGCTGCTACATCTGCAAGACGCATGTTTTTGCCACCGTCAATGCTGTACCAGCCAGGTTTAGTTGTGATCTCTGGCTTTTTACCATGGGCAGCTTCATATGCAGCTTCAAAAGCGCTTAATACTTCAGTTTTATCAAGTTTACTCATCGTAGATCCTAGTCGTTAATACGCGGATACGCGGGTTTAATTTAAAGGCGCATTTATACCGAAAATTGGGCTAATTTTCAATTTTTTGCGCCATTTCTCTACTTTTAGCCTTCTAAATTGCGATAAAGCGCTGTAAAAGTAAGCATTTTAACGTATTTTTAAGCACTGATTCATAAAGCTTCAGGATTAATGAATCGTCTTAACGCTATCCAGGCTTTACCTATGACTTCATGCCAGTGGCTTGTAACCGCTCTTAATACCCCCGAATCTGGAATAAAAAGCTTATAAGTAGGAGTATTTGTATAAGTGTAAAATTGTACTGGAGCCTTAATCACATCCACGCCTTGGACATAAAATAAGTCACTGGCTCTGGTCATATGACTTGCTGACGTTACCAATGCAACTTGTCTATCTACTAATTTTGGTGCAAGTAGTTTTGCTTCATCAGCGGTGTCTTTGGCAGTTGGGTTGGTCGACACTCGGTGCTTGGCAATACCTAAACTTTTAGCAGTCTCTGCCATTAAATCAGCGCCTGTGGTTTTACCAAAGCCATACCCTGAGGCAATCAGTTTGGCTTGTGGGTATGCATTTGCCAGACGAAGCCCTTCAACTAAACGCGATAACGCGCAACCACCAAGTTGGCCATTTGCTGGCAAGCGCCTGTTGGCATAAACATCACAGCCAAGTACAACAATATAGTCGAGCTTTTTGTGCTTTTTAATATCAAAAGGTGCTTGGAACTTTTCGACAGGTTCAATCAAGAGGTTCGCGCCGTAAGGTGTGCTTATAAACCAAGTGGCAAGAACACAAAGCCAAGCAATCAAGTATGATTTTTTATTTTGCTTTGCGATAAATAATAAACACAGTGACAAGATAATTAAGGTGAGTGGCAAGGGCATCAAGAGGCCGCCGATGATCTTTTTGATTTCAAACATAAAAAAGCCCAAAGATAATTTGGGCTAGTTTAAAATAGAATCAGTAAGACAACCAGATGATTTCTGTGGTTATCGTCCGTTACTTTGCTTACATGTATTTAAAAAGTGACGATAAACAGGGTTGTCTTTCATATTTTTCTTCATGGCCAAATACATTGGACGATTTAAACCCAGTGCGCCCAGCGGAATAGACTTAATTAATCCTTGGCTTTCATAAGGTGTCACTAACCAATCAGGTAGAGCAGCAACACCCATACCGGCACTGACTAACTGGAAAATAAGTAATCCCTGGTCAACCGTTTTTAATGTGCCGTCAAAGCGTGCATTTTGAATAAAATGCTTAAAAATATCTTGGCGTTCTTTTGGAATAGGGTACGAAATTATGGTTTCGTCTTTTAAGTCGAGGGCCGTGACATAGGCTTTTTTAGCCAGTTCATGATCGGGTGATACAATCAGCTTCAACTTAAAATCAAAAAGGTGCGCGTATTCAAGCTTGTCTGCTTCTCGAATGTCAGAAGTTAATACTAAATCTAAGTCATCGTTGAGGAGCTCAGGAATGGCGTCGTAGCTAAACCCGCGCTCATAATCTACATGGATGTCAGGCCAGAAATTGTTAAATTCTTTGATTGTCGGCAGTAGCCAATGGAAACATGCGTGACATTCAACACTTAAGCGCAGTTGAGAAATTGGCTGATTGAGACTTTCTTTTAACCGACACTTTGTAGCTTCCACTCTTGGTAACACTTCGTTGGCCAATTCTAGTAGTAGCATACCTTGTGGGGTAAAACGCACTGGTTGTGTTTTTCTTTCGAACAGCTGACAGTCTAATTTGTTCTCTAAGTCTTTAATTTGATGAGATAAAGCTGATTGAGTTAAAAACAGTTCACGGGCTGTGTTGACAAGCGAGCCGGTTTCTTTAAGCGTTGAAATGGTTTTTAAATGTTTAATATCTATCATCTTCAATAAATCTCATTCTTAGAGTGAGCAAAATTCAGAGTTCACCTATTCCTGAACTGCATAACTTTAATTTCCGTGTTTGCTAGTTTATAAAAACAGCATAAAGCTGTGTTTAATTAGCAAAATCACTATAACACTATTTTTGACAGCGTTGTCATGTTTTGATCATATTTTTTACAAATTTATTTGATTAATTTTGTTCAAGTTAAAACTGAAAAACCATCAGTTGTCTTCATCCTATCTCATGTTAATACTTTTAGCCATCTAAACATCCGCATTATTTAAGGAAAGAGCATGGCGCATATTCATAATTTAGGTTTTCCTCGAGTTGGCAAAAAACGTGAACTCAAATTTGCAGTCGAAGCGTATTGGCGAGGCCAGCTCACTCAGACTGAGTTAACAGAGAAAGGCAAAGTTATCAGAGCCGAGAATTGGGCTATACAGGCTGAAGCGGGCATTGAATTACTCCCGGTTGGCGATTTTGCATGGTATGACCATGAACTCAATACCAGCTTATTGGTAGGCGCTATACCAAAGCGCCAAGTGGTTGTGCCTGTGCTGCGAGTGAAATGACCAAATGGTTTAATACCAACTACCACTATATAGTACCCGAGCTTTCTAAAGATCAAATCTTTGAACTTAGTTGGCAAGCATTGTTTGAAGAAGTCGCTGAAGCACACAGTCTGGGTTATAAAGTTAAACCTGTTTTGGTAGGGCCTGTAACTTATTTGCATTTAGCCAAGTGTGTAGATGAGCCGTTTAATAAGCTTTTGCTTCTAGAGAGGTTACTACCGGTTTATCAGCAAGTATTACAAAAGCTGGCTGAGCTTGGCGTTGAATGGGTACAGATTGATGAGCCAATTCTTGCCCTAGAGCTATCAGATGAGTATCGCAGTGCATTGCGCACTTCTTTTGCTATATTAAATGGGCAAGGTGTGAAGGTTTTACTGGCAAGCTACTTTGATTCAGTAAAAGATTACTATAAAGATATTCAGTAATACCCTGTCTCAGGTGTGCATTTTGATTGTGTCGCAGGTGAGCAAGATCTTGCAAAGTTAAACCAGCTTTTAAATGATGACCAAGTTTTATCTTTAGGAGTTATTAATGGCCGTAATATTTGGCGAGCAGATCTATCTTCTATTTATGATCAAATCGAGCCCATAGCACAAAATCGTGGTGATAATTTATGGTTAGCACCGTCATGTTCATTACTCCATACCCCGGTAGATTTAGATCAAGAGGAAAAGCTTGATGCTGAATTATGTTCTTGGTTGGCGTTCGCAAAACAAAAGGCACAAGTACTTAAGCTATTTAAGACGACCATTGGGAATAAAGCACTAACAACTTTAGATTTATATTCTGCGCCTGTAAAAGCCAGAGCGAGTTCTAAGCGCGTAAATAACATTGTGGTTCAAGAAAAAGTGGCATCACTTACTGCTGAACACGCAAAGCGACAAAGTGAATTTGCCAAACGTGTCAAAAAGCAGCAAGCCGCATTAGGACTGCCTTTATTACCGACCACAATCATAGGCTCCTTTCCACAGACGCAAGCCATTCGCCAAGCATGAAAAGAGTTTAAAGCCGGTGTTATTTCAGCCGCAGAGTACGAAAACCAAATGCAAGCGGAGATCCGTTATACGGTTGAAAAGCAAGAAGCGCTTGATATCGATGTGCTAGTGCATGGTGAGGCTGAGCGTAATGATATGGTTGAGTATTTTGGTGAGCAGCTCGAAGGATTTGCATTTACGCAATTTGGTTGGGTGCAAAGCTATGGTTCTCGCTGTGTTAAACCGCCTATTATCTGGGGCGATGTATCTCGAGAAAAGCCAATGACTGTGAACTGGACGCAATATGCGCAAGCGCAAACCGCTACGAAAATGAAATGTATGCTTACAGGGCCTGTCACCATTTTATTTTGGTCATTTGTTAGAGATGATCTCGACAAGCCAAGCATTGCAAATCAAATCGCATTGGCGCTTCGAGATGAAGTCGTCGATTTACAAAGCGCGGAAATTGATATCATACAAATTGACGAACCGGCATTTCGAGAAGGCATGCCATTAAAGACAAGTGAATGGCAAAATTATCTTGATTGGGCGGCTTATGCGTTTAGAGTGTCAGCATCGGGGGTTAAAGATGAAACGCAAATTCATACTCATATGTGTTATGCAGAGTTCAATGACATAATTGGCGTAATCGCCGATATGGATGCTGATGTGATCACCATAGAAACATCTCGCTCGAACATGGAATTGCTTAATGCTTTTGAAGATTTTGCCTATCCAAACGGAATTGGTCCAGGTGTGTATGATATCCATAGTCCGAATGTGCCAGATATTGCTTGGATCAAATCATTGGTCCATAAAGCCGCCAAGAAGATCCCAGTAGAGCGTTTATGGGTTAATCCTGATTGCGGTCTAAAAACTTGTGGGTGTGAAGAAACCAGAGCTGCACTTGATAACATGGTAAAAGCGACCAAAGAGCTCAGAAAGGAACTAGGATAAAATTAGCTTGAACTAAAAATAAATTTAGCTAGAAGATAAAACAAAACCTGCGTAATGCAGGTTTTTTTTATTAATTTAAGTAGAAGGTCACTTTTAAATTGGTAGCACCATCTCTGTATGTTTAAGTAATAACTCCATGGCTTTATCTGCAGGCAGTGGCTTTGACACAATATAGCCTTGACCAAATTGGCAACCTTTACGCTTTAGTAGCGCCCATTGTTTTGGGTTCTCAATACCCTCAGCAACCACAGTTAACTTTAAAGAGTGGGCTAGAGATAAAATCGCATCTACCAAGGGGTTCTCTTTTTGTGTTAATTGGTCTACAAAGCTCTTATCTATTTTCAGTACATGAATGGGTAATTGATGAAGATAACCAAGCGCCGAATAGCCCGTACCAAAATCATCTAGATAAAGTTTTACACCGAGTGGCTCTAATCCTTCAATAATTCGCGTTGCGAGACTAAGGTTTTCAATTAAACCTGATTCGGTTATTTCTAAACACAATGTCCCATTGGGTAACTGGTACTTGGTGTAGATCTCTTTCATAAAATCTACAAATTCAAGACTGGCAAAGTGACGAGACGAGACATTGACGGTAACTCGAATTGTCGGCATACCAGTGCGACGCCATTTTTGTAACTGTGCGCCAGCAAGCTTTAGTAAATGAAGGTCTAGGTCAATGATCTGGCCTGTTTGCTCAGCAATAGGAATAAAGTCATTAGGTGGCACAAAGCCGGCTTTAGGATGATGCCATCTTACCAATGCTTCAAAGCTGACAATATGAGGGTCTTGCAAGGCAAAAATAGGCTGAAAAAACAACTCAAACTCATTGTTTTGGATGCCATGTTGTAAGTCATTTTCAATATCGGCTTGACGCTTTAGCTTACGGCGCATGGCGTTATTGAAGTAACAGACTTGGCCTCTACCACGAGACTTGGCTTCATACATGGCAGCGTCAGCCTGTTGCAGTAATGAGATTGCATTGTCTTGAGCACTTTCTGTAAATGCCACCCCAATGCTACTTGATGCTTGCAATACATGACCATCAATGTGCAAAGGTTTTGCGATAGCATTAGTGATGCGTTCAAGCGCCAGTTTTACTTGGTGTTTGTCTTGAACATTTTCCATGAAAATAGCAAATTCATCGCCGCCGAGTCTTGCAAAGGTATCGGTTTTACGAATACAGCTTTTTACCATATTAACTATTGCAATGAGAAAGTGGTCACCCACATCATGACCCAATGAATCGTTAATGCTTTTAAACCTATCTAGATCTAAATAAAGTAAGCAGTGGAGGTTTTTTTGCTTTGCGCGTCCTAAAGCCAAGATGGCATGTTTGACACGTTCAAATAATAAATAACGATTTGCCAAACCAGTTAGTTCATCATGTAATGCTCTATGTTCAAGGGCTTGGCGAGAAATTTGACGATCGATAGCCATACTTACTTGGCGGCTTATATAAGTAAGGATCTCAAGATCATGCGCTTCAAAGCTTTTATGTTTTTGATAGCTTTGCAACACAATGACCCCCTGATACTGTTCATTAACGGTAAAAGGTACACCTAACCAAGAAAGTGGAGAGCGGCCAAGCATTTTAAAATGTCCGTCTTCAATATGCTGTTTAAATTGGGCTTGATCGCACAGCAGCGCTTTATTACTTTTCAGCAAATAATACGACGCAGAATCTTTTAATTGGTCTTTTGAAATTTTTGGCGTTGCTAAACACTTTAATTCACTTTCAATAAGATATTTTATTTCTAAGACATCTGTCTTGCGGTTATAAAGCGCAATAAAAAAGTTTTCCGCGGGTAATTGGGTATTAATGATTTGATATAAATCATCATAAAATGCATTTAGATCGGCTGATTTATATGCGATGTTGGCAATTTTTAATAAACATTGTTCAAGTTGTTGTGCTTGATTTAATTGTTTTACTGTCGTTGTTAAATTATCTAGTGTACGAACTTGATATATTTTTGCGCTTAATAAGTGAGCAACGGTAGACAGTATTTGTAAATGCGCATCGGTAAAGTAATTTAATTCAGGGTGTTCACAATCAATTACCCCGAGTAGAGTATTTTCATAAACTAAAGGAACACAGATTTCTGAAAGGGCAGGGCGAGAATCGGCAATATACATTGCTTCATTTCTAACATCTCCAGACACAAAAGGGACTTGCGTGCGGGCCACATGGCCTGTAATACCTTGACCAATTGGAATACGAGTCTGAGCAACTTGGTAATCGATACTCTGGTGCGCGACACCCATAGATGCTACTTCTTCTAAGAATTCAGCCTGTTCATCTGCAAGATAAATAACACAATCTACAAAGCCTAAGCGACTTACTACTTGAGAAGTTACGTAATCAAAAAGTTCATCTAGCTGGGTGATCTGTAAAAGCGAAGATGAAAATTGATTTATAATGCTGAGCTGTTCGGTTTTTGATTCTAATTTGTTGTTATTCGAAAGCATGCACAATATTCATTCTGGTCCATGGCTATACGTTAACCTACTTGTTGTTAAAACGACATAATAAAATAGGGTTATTAACGAATTTGATTGTAAATGAGTGTATAGAAGTTGGGAGTATTTCGTCCTAAAAACTTTACTAGATAAGGCTAAGTGCCTATGATCGAGCAAACTGAGGAGCGGAAATAAGCAATGACAAGTAAAGCAACTACCCTAACAATTACCAGACCTGATGATTGGCATATTCACCTTCGTGATGGTGTGCAGTTAAAAGATACTGTCCGTGATGTGAGCCGTTACATGGGGCGCGCCATTATCATGCCAAATCTTGTACCACCTGCAACTTGTACAGATACAGCATTATCTTATCGTGATCGTATTATGGCTGCAGAGCCACAAGGCAATTTTGAGCCTCTTATGGTTTTATATCTAACAGATAAAACTACCCCTGAAGAAATCAGAAGAGCAAAAGCTACAGGTAAAATCTTCGCTGCAAAACTTTACCCTGCTGGTGCAACGACCAATTCAGACTCAGGCGTTACTGACATTGAAAATGTATTTCCTGCATTAGAAGCAATGCAAGAAGTAGGCATGTTGCTATTAGTACATGGTGAAGTAACAGACTCTTCAATCGATATCTTTGACAGAGAAAGAGTGTTTTTAGAAACAAAATTATCTAAAGTTGTTGATGCTTTCCCTGGACTTAAAATTGTACTAGAGCACATCACAACAAAAGATGCGGTTGAGTTTGTTGAAGCAGCCTCTGACAATGTAGCAGCTACTATTACTGCCCACCACTTACTTTATAACCGTAATCATATGTTAGCTGGTGGTATTCGCCCTCATTATTATTGCTTACCAATTCTTAAGCGTAACACACATCAACAGGCACTAATAAAAGCTGCTACAAGCGGTAATCCTAAGTTTTTCTTAGGTACTGATTCTGCGCCTCATGCCAAAGATAAGAAAGAGGCAGCATGCGGTTGTGCGGGTGCTTATACTGCTCACGCAGCAATTGAGTTATATGCTGAAGCATTTGAAGAAGTAAATGCATTAGATAAGCTAGAAGGCTTTGCTAGCCACTTTGGTGCTGATTTTTATGGTTTGCCTAGAAACAGCGATACCATCACGCTAGAGAAGTCACCTTGGCAGGTGCCTGACAGTTACCCACTAGGTGATGCAGATGTTGTGCCTATTAAAGCGGGTGCAGAAATCGACTGGAAAGTAGTTTAAATATAACTTAACTATTTTTTGTAATTTCTAAAACGCGCATTAAGCGCGTTTTTTTGTGCAATTATATTTCGTAACAAATATAATATTTGCAAGTTTTTAATATATTTATACTATTAATATGAGTGTGTAATTGATTTAAAATACACAACTAAGCTAAATAGAAATTAAATATTTGAGAGAAGGCAATGAAAGAAATAAGATCATTTATTAAGTCTGCAAGTGTTAGTGAGTTAGAAAAAGCACTTGGATTAATAAACGACGCAATTGCCTCACAAAAAGCGCAGGAAGCTGCAAAAGCAGAAGTATTAGCTTTAATTAAAGATAAAGGACTGACTGTTGAGGATTTGCTTGAAAGTGCTCCGACTGACAAACGCAGTAAAGTAGCCATTAAATATCGCATGGAGAAAGACGGTGAGATATTTGAATGGAGTGGTCGTGGAAAACGTCCTAAAGTATTTGTTGATGTTGACCTGCAACAATACGCAGTAATTTAAGTTTAGTCTTTATGTGAGCAGGTTTATAGCCTGCTCATTTGTTTTAGAGGTTAGTTATTTACACGCTCAGACCTTATCAGCAAGAAGCTGTTCAAAATACCATTTCTCATTTTAAGAAAACTAACGACCCAGCAGTAATCGTTTTACCAACAGGTGCAGGCAAAAGCCTTGTGATTGCAGAGTTGGCTAGACTTGCCCGAAAAAAAATTCTTGTTTTAGCTCATGTAAAAGAGTTGGTAGAGCAAAACAGTGAAAAATATAAAAGCTTTGGGCTACGAGCGAGTATTTTCTCTGCAGGTTTAAAACAAAAGTCACTTATTCATCAAGTCACCTTTGCCAGTGTTCAATCGCTTTCCAGAAATATCGACCAATTAAATGAAGAATACTCCTTAGTCATTATTGATGAATGCCACCGCGTAAATGGAGATGATAAAAGTCAGTACGGCAAAGTCATTTCAGCTTTGAAAGAACATAACGCGAGTTTAAAGGTGTTAGGTTTAACCGCGACACCATATCGTTTAGGCATGGGTTGGATCTATCAACATCATTATCATGGCTTTGCCAGAGGAAATAGCGACTCTCCATTTAAGAAGTGTATTTTCGAGCTACCTTTAAGGTATATGATAAGCAATAAATACCTTACGCCGCCTAAACAAGTTGATCCGGCAATAAAACATTATGATTTCTCGAGTCTAACAACAGATAATTTTGGCAGGTTTAGCGAAACAGAAATGAATAGTTTGTTAGATAGCCAAACCCGAGCGACAAAAAGCATCATCGACCATGTGATAGAGCAAAGTACTTCAAGAAAAGGTGTAATGATCTTCGCTGCCACGGTTATGCATGCGAAAGAAATTTTTTCGTACTTGCCCCAAAGCGAAGCTGCACTGGTGATTGGTGATACCCATCAGGCAGAGCGTGATGCCATTATTAAGAACTTCAAAAACAAACAAATAAAGTACCTTATAAATGTATCCGTTCTTACGACTGGTTTCGATGCCCCCCATGTTGATTTTATCGCTATATTAAGACCAACCGAATCCGTCAGTTTGTATCAACAAATAGTTGGACGAGGTTTACGGCTTGCTGATGACAAAAAAGATTGTCTCGTTATGGACTTTGCAGGTAATCAGTTTAATTTGTTTCAACCTGAAGTGGGGGCTAAAAAACCTAGTTCAGATAATGAACCGGTTCAAGTACTTTGTCCTGGTTGTGGCTTTGCAAATATATTCTGGGGCAAAACAGATGAGCAAGGCAAAGTCATAGAACATTTTGGCCGCCGTTGTCAGGGATTACTAGATAATGGCGAAGTAGAGCAACAATGTGACTACCGCTTTAAATTTAAAGAATGTGATGAATGTGGGGCTGAAAATGACATAGCAGCGAGGCAATGTCATCAATGTCATTCTATTATGGCTGATCCGGATGATAAATTGAGAGCGGCACTGAATCTCAAAAACGCTATGGTTTTACGTTGTAGTGGTTTGTCTATTACAACTCTGGCCAATGAAAAGATAAAAGTAACTTACTTTGATGAAGACGGCGCATCTTGTAGTGAGGTGTATGACTTTGATAACAGTAAAAGTGTGTACGTTTTTAATAAGCAATACGCAAAACGTGTGTCTGGTGTCTCTTCTCCAATTAACTTTAAGCAGGCTTCGGTAGTTCAACAATATGCGTACCAATTAAAAGCACCAGACTTTGTGATTGCAAACCAACATAAGAAGTACGGTTGGCAAGTAAAGGAAAAGCTATTTGATTATGAAGGCAGTTATAGAGTCGCGGATAAGTCATAAACCCTCAAACAGAACGCCATATTTGTATGTTTTATAGCCTCAATATATATGAAAATAGGTGTTTCGTTCAAAATATACGCGAAAAGTTGGTTTTTTGCATTTTTCTTTAAAAAAGGGCTTGCGTAATTTTCTGCTCTCCCTATAATGCGACCCCACTGACACGGGGCGAGACGCTGATAAGCAAATCAAAACGATGTCGAGTCAAATAACACTTAATTTTTAAAATTAAGTGTTGACATAAAAAGTGAAGTCGTTATTATGGCGCTCCACTTCGCAGCAAGGCTGCGGTAACTAACCAAGGTTAGTTACATTGTTCTTTAAAAATATGAAGCAATCATCTGTGTGGGCACTCGTACAGATTGAGTTCTAACAGCTCTTGATTCAGGAGCAAAAAAATTTAGAGCCTCAATTTCTTATGAGTGACTATATAGTCAATTTATACAGAATTCATTGAGCACGAATCTTCGGATTCAAAAAACTTTTAATTGAAGAGTTTGATCATGGCTCAGATTGAACGCTGGCGGCAGGCCT